>NZ_DBEXAY010000232.1:0-4674 GCF_048170485.1 Victivallis sp.
ATTTTTCAAGTGGAATCGCAAAAAAAAAGGGGAAGAAAATGAAACAGCGGATTCTCGGACTGGATCTCGGGATCAATTCGGTGGGGTGGGCGATTGTCGACGATGACAACGATGCGCAGGTGGATCTGCTCGACTGGGGAAGCCGCATTTTTGCCCCGGGGCTGGCGGCCACGACCGAGGAGATTGTTTCCGGCAAAGGGGAGTCCCGCTGTGCGGAACGCCGGCTGAAAAGGGCGCAGCGGATTGCGTACCGCCGCCGCCGGCAGCATAAGGATGAATTGACGAGGGTCCTGAGCGGTTCCGGACTGCTGCCGGAGCAGGTGAGCCCGGAGTTCTTTCTGCAGATCGACCGCGCGTTTCTGGCCGGACTGCCGGAAGATGAACAAAAGCGGGCCGCTCACGTCGTGCCGTATCTGCTGCGCGCGGCGGCGCTGGACCGGCCGCTTGAACCGATGCAGCTGGGGCGCGCCCTCTACCACCTCGGCCAGCGGCGGGGATACAAGAGCAATCGGAAACAGGAGGCGAAGGATTCCGAGGCCGGAGTGGTTCTCTCGCAGATTGCGGAGCTGAAAGAGGCGATACGGAATTCCGGAGCGCGGACGCTGGGGGAATACTTCTCCACGCTTGACCCCGAACAGCGCCGGATCCGGACCCGGTATACGGAGCGCGGCATGTTCGAAGAGGAGTTCCGCAAAATCTGCGCCGCACAGCGTCCTCTGATATCCGAGGCGCTGGAGCGTGCGCTCTACCATGCCATCTTCTTTCAACGCAAATTGAAGAGCTGTAAGCATTTGATCGGATTCTGCCGGCTGGAGCCGGAGGAGCGGCGCTGCTCGTTTCAGGATCCGCTGGCACAGCGGTTCCGGATTCTGCAGGAGGTGAATCACCTGCGGGTTGACGGCAGGGGCGTTTTGCGGCCGCTGACGGAGGAGGAGCGGCAGAAGGTGCTGACGGTGCTGGACGGCCTTTCCGGCGAATTGAATGCGCAGGGGACGATTGCGCTCTCGGCGCTCGGGCGGCTGGCAGGGTTGCGGCGCGGTGAGAAATTCACGCTGGGGGATGAGGATAAAAAGGTCTACGGCAACGAACTGCATGCGATTCTCTTCCGGGTGTTCGGCGCTCGGGCCGCCGCCATGAAAGAGGAGGAGCGGCAGGCGTTTTTTCACCATCTCGCCTGCATGGAGAAGGACGACGCGCTGCGCCGGATTCTCCGGACGCGCTGGGGATTGAGCGAGGAGGCCGCGGAGAAGGCTGCGCACATCTCTCTGCCGGATGACTATTGCGGTTTCTCCCGCAAGGCTCTGAAACAGCTGCTGCCGGATCTGGAGAGCGGGATTGCGTTAAGTACGGTGATCAAACTCAAATATCCGGAGCAGTTCCAGGCGTCGGAACGGGTGCTGGAGTTTCTGCCGCCGCTGGACGAAACCGGCCTGCAGCTGCGCAATCCGGTCGTGCATCGCACGTTGACGGAGATGCGGCAGGTGGTCAACGCGGTGATTCGCAAATACGGCAAACCGGACCTGATCCGGCTGGAGCTGGCGCGCGACTTGAAGAACAGCAGCAAAGACCGCGAGAACATCACCCGGCGGAACCGGCTCCGTGAAAAGGAGCGCGAACGAATCGCCCGGGAGATCGCGCAGGAAGCCGGGGTGGAGAAGCCGTCCCGGCGGGACATTCTCAAAGTGATGCTGGCGGAGGAGTGCGATTACACCTGCCCCTACACCGGCCGCCGTTTTTCCATGCGGGATCTTCTGCATGGCGGGCTGGTGCACATTGAACATATCGTGCCGTATTCGCGGTCGATGGATGACTCGTTTATCAACAAGACGTTGAGCTGTCGCGATGCGAATGCGGAGAAAGGGAATCGACTGCCGTTCGAGGTGTTCTCCCCGGAGGCGTACCGGGAGATTCTGGAGCGGGTCCGCCGGTTCAAAGGGCCGTTTGCGGAAGCCAAGCTGGAACGGTTCAAGATGCAGAAGGCGGAGAGCCGCGACTTCATCGAGCGCAATCTCAACGACACCCGTTACGCGAGCAAACTGGCCACCGAATATCTGGCGCTTCTCTACGGCGGCCGCTGGGATCGCAACGGCGTGCTGCGGCTTCAGTGCAGTGCCGGCGGGTGTACCGCGGTGGTGCGGCGCGCGTGGGGCGGCAACTATCTGCTGGGGGAGGGGGAGAAGGAGCGCGGCGACTTCCGTCACCACGCGATCGACGCTCTCACCGTGGCGGTCGTGTCGCCGGCCATCGTGAAGGCGGTGGCGGAGATGCCGAAGGAGACGGTCCGGAAGGCGATTGAGGAGAAACAGCCGCTGATCGTCAATTCGCTGTATACGCAGGCGCGGGCGAAACTGGACGCGGCCGGAATCTCTCACCACACGATCAACCGGGCGCGCGGAGCCTTTCATAAGGAGACGATTTACAGCAAATCCCACGGCGGGGACCTGCGTCATGTGCGCCGCCGGCTGGATACGCTGGAGCCGAAAACGGTGGCGGAGATCGTCGACGTTGCAATCCGGCGCGCGGTGGAGGAGAAGCTGGCCGAGCTGAAGATGACGGATCCCCGGAAGGCGTTCAAGGATGGCGGCAATCTGCCGGTTCTGCGGGACCGGCAGGGGCGTTTCGTCAATACGATCCGCAGTGTCCGGGTGCGCCAGAACGTCAAAACCCGCAGCATCGGGGAGGGGGATCGGAAACGGGAGGTGGCGAACGGAGCCAACCTCGTTCTGGCCATCTATGCCCGACATGACGCCGACGGGCGGGAGATCGGCTGGGATGGCGAGGTGGTCACCGTGCTGGATGCCCGGCTGAGGCTGCAGAGAAATGAGCCGGTTTTCCCGAAGGTCAAGGAGGGCAACCCGCTCAAATTCACCCTGCGGAAAGGCGATGTCGTGCGCTGGTCGAAGGACGGGCAGGAGTATTTGTGTGTGATCCGGGGAATCTCTCTGCCGCAGTTCTCCTGCATGCCGATCAACGACGCCCGTGACGTGAAGACGTTGAAGGCGGCGGGGCTGTGGTTCACTCCGACGCTGTCGGCCGCGTTCCGGGGGAAGATGGAGAAGTTTCATACGACACCGCTCGGCGAATTGAGGCGGGCGAATGACTAAACGGATCATTGAGGTTGCCGAGCGGGCGGCCCGGCTGTGGCTGGAGAACCGTCTGCTGGTGGTCCGTGATCCTGACGGCGGGGAGCACCGGGTACCGATCGGGGAGATCGAGTGTGTGCTTCTGGGAACGCCTGCGGTATCCGTGACCGGGGCTCTGCTGGCGGCGCTGGCGGAGGCCGGCGTGATGGTGGTGATTTCCGGTGCGGACCGGCTTCCGGTGGGGATGCAGCTTCCGCTGGCGTCGCATTATTTGCAGAATGAACGGTTTCGGGAGCAGGCGTCGGCATCGTTGCCGTTGTGCAAACGGTTGTGGCAAAGGGTGGTCGCTGCGAAGATTCGTTCGCAGGCGCGGCTGTTGCGGGAGTTGCGCGGAGAAGATGGCGGATTGATTGCTCTGGCGGGGCGGGTGCGCTCGGGGGATCCGGACAATCTGGAGGGAAGAGCCGCGGTTCTCTATTGGAAACAGCTGTTCGGGCGCCCGTTTCTTCGGATACGGGAGGCCGGTGACAGCAATGTTCTCCTCAATTACGGGTATGCGGTGTTGCGTGCCATGACGGCGCGCGCACTCTGCGGCGCCGGACTGCACCCGACGCTGGGGATTCACCATCGGAATCGTTACAACGCCTATTGTCTTGCGGATGATCTGATGGAGCCGTACCGCTGCCGGGTGGATCGGATTGTGGTTCTGTTGAATCCGGAGAATGCGCCTGTTTCTGGAATCTCGCAGGAACAGCGCCGCCGTCTGCTGCTCGGCCTGCTGGAGCCGGTGAAATGGCATGGTGAGCAACATGAATTGCCGGAGCTGCTGACGATTCACGCGCGGCAGCTGGCCGCTTCCTTTACGGAGAAGAAAAATCTGCTGGAGTTTGACGGATGAGTTCTGCCGGACGAACTCCGATTTCGGAGATCAAGGCGATGTGGCTGATGGTGATGTTTGACCTGCCGGTGGTGACGCGGGAGGAGAAACGCAGTTACGCGCGTTTCCGGAAATATCTGTTGTCGGAAGGATTTCAGGCGTTGCAGTATTCCGTGTATGCGAAATACTCCTCCTGCCGGGAGAATGCGAGGAAATACTATCGTTACATTGAGGCGATAGTACCTCCCGGGGGATACGTCCGACTGCTGATGGTGACGGACAAGCAGTTCGGCGAGATGGTGTCGCTCTATGGGAAAACCGTTCAGGAAGTGGAAAAAAAGCCGGAACAACTCCTGCTTTTTTGAAGCGGGCTATATTGTAATTGTCAAAATAATAGCACGTTATGACAATTAAATATAGTCTCCTTTTAAAACTCTACAAGCTCCAGCCGTTATCATAAACAGGCAATAGGATTTATCAATATAGTCTCCTTTTAAAACTCTACAAGCTCCAGCATTGTATTCGCTTGTTCCTCCGCCGCCTCCAATATAGTCTCCTTTTAAAACTCTACAAGCTCCAGCTCCCTCATGCCAGCCGGTAACGTGCATGTAGAATATAGTCTCCTATGATAAAATTCCACTTCGATGCCGGGAAAAACTCAATTTTTTACGAGTTTGAATTGAGTAAAATCCTCAAACATCCAGTTGTTTTTTA
>NZ_DBEXAY010000233.1:0-26108 GCF_048170485.1 Victivallis sp.
GTGTTTTTTCAAATTGAAAATCAGGAAATCTTAAGTTTTTTGATGATGGAGCGGAGGAGGATGGCGTGAAATGGGTGTTCTGCTGTTGAAAAGGGGAAGGGTGTGGTTTATATTACCGGAAGGAACGAAGAGATTGCTTTGCAGATGGGCAGATTCAACACATTGAAATTCTCCGAAAGCGGCGTGCGCGGCATTGTCGGAGAGGGGCTGACGCCGCGGCTGGTCGCGGAACTCGGTGCCGCGTTCGGCCTCTACCGGGGCGGCGGGCGCGTCGTGGTCGGGCGGGATACCCGCGCCACCGGGGCGATGTTCGAGGAGGCGCTTTCGGCCGGGCTGCTCTCGGCCGGATGCCAGGTGGTCAAGCTCGGCGTTGTGCCGACGCCGACCATTCAGTTCACCGTCTCGCGCATCGGCGCTTCGGGGGGGATTGCGATTACCGCGAGCCACAACCCGGCCCAGTGGAACGCGCTCAAGTTCATCGGCGGCGACGGCATGTTTCTCGATCCGGCGGAGGCGGCGGAACTCTTCGACCTCTACAGCCAGGGCAATCCCCCCTGCCGGGTGGAAAAGGATCTGCGCGATGTGCGCACGATGACGGGGGCGTTTGCCGCGCATGAGGAGCGGATTTTTTCGGTCATCGACACGGAGCGGGTGCGCCGCCGCCGTTTCCGGGTGGCGGTCGACTGTGCCAACGGCGTGGGCGCGCTCTATTCGGCGGAGTTTCTGCGTCACCTCGGCTGTGAGGTGTTTCCGATTCACGACGAGACGGACGGCTGTTTCCGGCGTCCTCCGGAGCCGCTGCCGGAGAATCTTGGGGCGCTCTGCGAAACCGTGCGGAACTTTCATTGCGATATCGGGTTCGGGCAGGATCCCGACGGGGACCGGCTCACGGTGGTGACCGACCGCGGCGAGGCGCTCAATCCGCACTACACGGTGGCGCTGGCGGTGGAGCAGGTGCTCGACGGCGGAGATCCCGGGCCGGTGGTGGTGAACATTCAGACGTCGCGCCTGCTGGAGGCGATTGCCGACTCGTATCATTGCGGCCTGGTCCTCTCGAAAGTGGGGGAGATCAACGTGGTCGAAAAGATGCTGGAGACCGACAGCATGATCGGCGGCGAGGGCAACTGCGGCGGGGTGATCTACCGCCGGGTTCACTCCGGGCGGGACAGTTTCACGGCGATGGCGCTGATTCTCGAACGGCTCGCGTTTTCCGACCGGCCGCTTTCCGGAATCGTGGCGGAGTTCCCGGCGCAGTACAATCTTTCCGCCCGTTTCCCGGTGCCGCCGATTGCCGCGCGGAACGTGCTCGATCACTTCCGCAGGAAATATGCGGACCGTTCGCCGCTGACCTTTGACGGTCTGCGTTTCGATCTTGATGCGGGGCGAGTGCTGATGCGCTCATCGAACACCGAACCGATTTTCCGGCTGAACGTCGAAGCGGAGGAGCGCGGCGCCGCCGAGGCGCTGCTGGAGCGTTTTTCCGCGGAGATTCGCGCGGAGCTAACCAACGAGGGGGAATTGTGACGGAAGCGAAGTTCTATCTTTTTGACATGGATCATACGCTGATCCAGGCCGATTGCGATGTGACCTGGAAGCAGTTTGCGGTGGCGCACAAGCTGGCGCCGGAGACGGCGCTTGCCGAGGCGGACCGCTTTTTCGACGACTACAATGCCGGGAAACTGGACATCGAAGCCTTTCATGAGTTTCAGTTCCGGGAGTTCGCCGGGAACACCGTTGAGCGGATGGCGGAGCTGGCTGAGCTGCACTTCCGGGAGTTCATCGCCGACCGGCTCTATCCGGAGGCGGTGAAGTTGATCGGCGAACTGCGTGCCGCGGGGCTTCCGGTCGGCATCCTCACCTCGACCAATTCGGTGATCGCCACTCCGGTGGCGCAGGCGTTCGGCATCGATCTGGTGCTCGGCACACAGCTGGAGCTGCGCGACGGGCGGTACACCGGCCGAATCGCCGGCGTCTACGGCGTCGGCCCGGGCAAGGTGGAGATCGCCGCCGCCGAGCTGAAACAGCGGGGATTCACGCTTGCGGAGCTCGCCTATTACGGTGACAGCATCAACGACCGGTACATTCTCGAAGCGTGCGGATTCCCGTATACGGTCAATCCTTCGGCGTCGCTGCGGGCTCTGGCGGAACAGCTCCACTGGCCGATCCTCAGCTGGAAACGGGAGGCGGAGAAGTGAAGGTCGCCCTGATCTCCAATCCCCGCCACCGTGCCGGGGACCGGATGGAGTTCCTGCTGTTGCGCGCCGCCCATTGGCTCTCCCGCTTCGAACCGGCGGATCTGCTGCTGGTGACGGGAGAGCTGACCGCAGGGAACGCGGCTCCGGAGCCGGGGTTTCTCGAGGCCTTCTACGCTTCGCTCGCCCGGCGCAAATCGGAGCTGCCGGTGATTTTTCCGGGGGCCGTCGAGCCGGTGACGGTCTGCGGGGAGTCGCTTGCGCCCGCCGCGCTGGCCGGGCGGATTCGCGAGGCGGCCGGGCGGGTGCCGGATTTTGAGACCTCTCCCTTCGAATATCTGGTTGCGGAGTTCGACGGCGGCGCACTGCCGAAGGTGGAGCGCCGGGCGTTGATCGAACCGGAACTTGCCGCACAGGTGACCGATTTTCACATCCACACGTCGGCGGCGTACTGCAGTGAGAACATGCACGTGGACGGGGCGCTGGAGATGGCGAAGCTCTCCGGACTCGGCGGAGTTTCCTTTGCCGAACACTCCGGCCAGCTCTACTTCGAGAGCGACGACTACTGGAACGGGCGTTCGGTCTGGCGCACCCGGGGGACGCCGGAGGGGTGCCGGGCGATCGACCGCTCCGACGAGTACCGCGCCGAACTCCGCACGCCGGGGCGCTACCGGCACGGATTCGAGCTCGACGTCGACCGGAACGGCGATGTCCTGCTTGCGGAGAAGGAGCGTCCGCTCGCCGAAGTCCGGCTGGGGGCGGTGCACTTTCTGGTCAACCGGAGCGACCCGCGCGAAGCGTCGCGGGAGTTTCTTTTCTACATCGAATCGCTGCTGAAGTACGGCGTCGACATTCTCGCCCATCCGTTCCGCATCTTCGCCTGGGCGGGGCTGGAGAAACCGGTGGAACTGTTCGCGCCGGTCGCCGATCTGCTGGCGCGCTACGGGGTCGCGGCGGAGGTCAACTTTCACCAGAACCAGCCGGAGCATGAATTTTTTGAACTCTGCCTGAAGAAGGGGGTGCGGCTGTCGCTGGGGAGCGATTCGCACAACCTCTATGAGGTGGGGTTTTTCCAGCCGCACTTCCGCTTCCTCCGGGAGCTGGGGGTTGCCGGGAAACTGGATGAGGTGATCTTCCGCTGAACTTGCCGAGCGGCGCCGGAATCGATGACAGGCCGTTGTGCCGGAAAGGATAAAATCCATGTATTGTCCCGCAGAAAATCGTTATGAAACCATGCCCTACCGCCGTTGCGGCCGCAGCGGACTGCGCCTGCCCGCCGTCTCGCTCGGCTTGTGGCACAACTTCGGCAGTGTCGACGTTTATGAAAACGCCCGGAAGATGGCGCAGACCGCGTTCGATCTCGGGATCACCCACTTCGATCTGGCCAACAACTACGGTCCGGAACCGGGGTCGGCGGAGATCACCTTCGGCCGGATTCTCCGGCAGGATCTGGCGCCCTACCGCGACGAACTCATCATTTCGAGCAAGGCGGGCTACTACATGTGGCCGGGACCCTACGGGGAGTGGGGGTCGCGCAAGAACCTGATCGCCAGCTGTGATCAGAGTCTCCGGCGGCTCGGCGTCGATTACGTCGACATCTTCTATCACCACCGGCCCGACCCGGATACTCCGGTGGAGGAGTCGATGGAGGCGCTGGATTTCATCGTCCGTTCCGGGCGGGCGCTTTACGTCGGAATCTCCAACTATCCGCCGGAAGCGGCCCGCCGGGCGATTGCGGTCCTGCGCGAACTGCGCACCCCCTTCGTCCTCCACCAGATCTGCTGCAATCTGCTCAACCGGGCGCATGAAGAGCAGGGCTCCTTCCGGCTGCTGGAAGAGGAGAAGGTGGGCGGAATCGTCTTCTCGCCGCTGGCGCAGGGGTTGTTGAGCGACCGCTATCTGGACGGAATTCCGGCGGATTCGCGTGCGGCGCGCAACGGTTTCCTGAAAAGTTCCTCGATCACGCCGGAGTTGCTCGGAAAGGTGCGGGCTCTGAAGGAGATCGCGGCCTCCCGCGGGCAGACGCTCTCCGGGATGGCGATTGCCTGGGTTCTGCATCTGCCGGGGGTGGCTTCAGCGCTGGTCGGCGCGAGCCGTCCGGAGCAGATCCGCGAGACGGTCACCGGGTTGAACCACCTGGAGTTCGCGCCCGAAGAGCTGGCCCGGATCGACGCCGCGCTGGCGTAAGTTGCGGCAGTCACACCCGCCGCTTGGGACCGTCGACGATACCGCCGCGGCGGCGGAGTTCCCCGCGGAGCGCCTCCATGGAGAACTCCGGGTGGGCGGCGGCGACGCCGGCGGCTTCGCCCATCGCCATGCAGGAGGCCATGACGCGGACCGGTCCGAGCACATCCCGCTCGACGCTGACCGCCCGGCCGGGGCAGAGCAGATTGGTGATTTTCTGCGGCTGCATGATGCGGAAGGGCAGGGGAATGAGATCCCGGATGGCGATGTTCTGCTCGGTCATCGGCTGGTAGCTGGGGCGGTTCGGATCCGGAAGATCCCAGCCGTAACAGCAGAACCCGATCGTGTCGTCGAAGGCGGTTCCTTCGCGTAGGTCGCCGACGGTCAGCGTGAACGCTCCGTCGATCCGGCGGCTCTCGCGGATGCCCGGCAACGTGGCGATGAAACGGAGTTTCGCGTTGCGGAAGCCGGGGAAGTGTTCCCGCATGAGGGCGAGAAGCTCGAAGGTCTCCCGCCTGCCGCGCACCATCGCGTCGCTGACCGAACGGCCGTCGAGCGCGTCCACGCCGGTGAGCCGCGAGGTGTTGACGAGAAACACCCCCTCTTCCGGCATCCGCACGCAGATGAACCGGTCATAAGGGAACTTCCAGATCCCCTGTGCGGAGAGCCGGCGGATCTCCTCCAGCATCCGATTGGCGTGGTGTTCGTTGATGTAGCCGGAAAGCGCCGCTTCATCGACCCCTTCGACCTGGAACTCCAGCGTTGCCGGGGCGGTGCGATGGTCGGAGTCGCGGCCGACCCGGAAGGGTACGCCTGCCGCGACGGCGAGGTCGGCATCGCCGGTCGCGTCGATGAACTGCGCCGCGGCGAGGTCGAAAAGACCGCTCTTGTTGTGAAGCGTGACCGAGGTGATTTTCCCCTCCCGGGTGGTACAGCCGATGAGACGGGTGAAGAACAGAAGATCGACGCCGGCGTCGAGACACTGGCGGTCAAGAAATTCACTCATCCGCCAGCGGTCGAAAGGAACTCCGGCGGTGAGGTGCGGGTTGCCGTCCCAGCCGAAGGGGGAGTATCCCTGTCGTTCCGGTTGCGGGAGGAGCGCGAAGCCTTCGGCGGTCGCGGTTTCGGCGAAGCGGCGGAAGAGCCCGCCGACCACGAAGCCGGAACAGTCGGCGAAGCGTCCGCCGAGCCAGTGGCTGACTCCGCCGCCGGTTCCGGTGCCTCCGAGCTCGCCGGTCGCCTCGACCAGCAGGGTTTTCGCCCCTGATTCGGCGGCGGCGATGGCGGAGGCGACACCGGCGGGGCCGCCGCCGGCAACGATCACATCATAGGATTTGTTCCAATTGCGGGTGGGGTTCGTCTGTTCTTCCGGAGTCATGGGGCGTGTTCCTTTTTGGCGGTTTCGGGTTTTCAGCATGTTCCGGCCTGCCCGTCCGGCGGGTTCCGGTGGGTGGCCAGGTGGCGGCGCATGGTTCGCTGAATCGTCTCCGGATCGCGGGTGGCGATTGCGGCGAGCAGATCCCGGTGGGTGCACTGTTCCGGATCGTCGAACCGCCGGGCGAACCGGCTCGATGCATTCTGGAGGCGGGTTTCGAAATCGGTGAAAAACTGCAGCAGAATCTTCTGAAACGCCGCCAGCGACCGGCAGCGCGTCGCCTGATAGATGCGCGAATGAAAGTGGTAGTCGCACTCCAGAAAGCGACGGTAGTCGGCGGGATCGGCCTCCTCCTCCCGGACGATTTTCTCCAGGTCGGCGAGGTCCTCCTCCGTCAGCTGTTCGGCGAGCATGTCGGCCAGTCCAAGTTCGATCGTCAGCCGGAGCCGGAAGAAATCTTTCTGCTCCTCCTCGTCGAGGAACGCCGGATCGATCACCTTGGCGACCGTTTCAAAGATCGACGGGTGACCGACCACCATGCCGCGCCGTTTTCTCGATTCGATGAACCCCATCATCCGGAGGCGGCTGAGCGCTTCGCGGACGATGGTCCGGCTGATATGAAATTTCTCCGCCAGCTCCTCCTCCATCGGCAGCCGGTCACCGGGGCGGAACCGGTTTTCCCGCAGATAGTGAAAGATCTCTCTTTCGGCGATGTCGGTCAAGGATTCGCGGCGCGCGTTCTCTTCCATTGGCTTCTCCTGTTCCCTGTTTCCTCCTCCTGTTTCAATATAACACCATCCCGGGGAAAGGTCAATATGTACTACATATTATCGCGGCAAAAAAATTCCGCCTCCGGAGAAGGGAAGCGGAATTCAGGAATTCAGACGTCAGGCGCCGGTGACGGGCGGCATGTCGAGCATGGTGAGCAGGCCGGAACGGGATTCGGCGGCGATGGCGCGGGCCGCGTTGAGGACGATGGCGCAGGTGCCGAGGTCGCCGTTGACTCCGCCGCGGATGACGCTGTCGAGTTCGGGGGTGCCGCAGAGGTGAACGCGGTCGATCGAACCGGGTTCGCCGATGGCGGCGACGAACTCCATGCGGATGAATTCGCGTCCGTCGCAGATTCCGAGGCCGAGCTGGCGGACGCCGCGGGCGCACCCCTGCCGGACCGGAACCGCGCCGGGAATGGCGAGATCCTCTTCCGCGATCACCGGCTCGATGGTTTCGGTGACGGCATCGAGTTTCCGGCCGAGGGCGGCGCCGAGGAAATAGACCGATTCGGGCAGGCCGACGTGGCGGAGGCGCCCGGCGAGCTTCTCCGCTTCGAACTCCGCCGGGGTGAGCCCGGCGCCGATCTTCTTCTGGAACGCCGGGCGGCGGGGGGAGGCGTCCTGAATGCGCTGGATGTGGACATGGGTGATCTCCCCGGTGAGGCCGGAGAGCACCGCCGCGCGGTAGTCCATCAGAAATCCGGGGTTGATGCCGACCGGGAGAACCGGCACGCCGGCCGAGCGGGCGGCCTGATCGATTTTCGCCGCCGCCGCTTCGTGGAGCGGCCAGGGGTAGAAGAGCTCCTCGCAGGTGGTGACGGCGGGGAGTCCGGCCCGGACGAGTTCGACCAGCGTGTCGGTACAGGCGTCGGCGCGGGAGACGGTGGTGACGGCGGCGACGTCGGCGGAGATTCCCTCCGGCGAGGTGGAAACGGCGATGCCGCAGGGGGGGCACCCGGCGACAGTTCCGGCGTCGGCTCCGGTGAGTTCAGGGGCAAGGTCGATGACGCCGGCGAGTTCGAATTCGGGACGGCGCAGCAGGGTTCGGTAAAGCATCCGGCCGATCTGGCCGAAGCCGCACAACAGGATTCTGGTTTTCTTCATCGGTGAAAGTTTCTCCCGGGGTTTTGCATATGCGTAATGTTCCATGATTCCGGGATGAAATCAAATCGAAAAGTGGAAAAAAACAGTTTTTCCTGTCGGAATATTTGAAAAGTTCCGGTTGGGGGATTATTTTAATAAAATCGACGCAACGGTTCAGGCGGTTGCCGTTTCTCTGTCCGGAACGGACCGGCTGCCGAACACGCAACCAGTGAAAGGATGAAAAAGATGGACAAGGCCCAGAGAACTGAGATCATCAACAAGTTTGCCCGCAAGGAAGGCGACACCGGTTCGCCGGAAGTGCAGATTGCGCTGCTCAGCGGCCGCATCAGCGAGCTGACCGAGCACCTGAAGGCGAACCCGAAGGATCACAGCACCCGCCGCGGACTGCTGGCGATGGTGAGTTTGCGCAAGAAGCTGCTCAGCTATCTTGCCCGTGAGAATCGCGCCAAGTATCTGGAGATCACCGACGCGCTCGGCATCCGCCGCGCCAAGTAATCGGCAGATCCAGCGAGACGGAGACAGGGACCGGAGGAAGCAAGTTTCTCCGGTCCTTGTTTGTTTTTCTTCGGCAGGCGACGGGGGTACACGCAACCTCCGGGGGGCTCTGTATGGAACTCTCGCCGTGGCGGATGCGGAAAAAACGGCGCATGAAGCGGTCCGGCCGGGAAGCCGGATCACTCTGCCGGCCGGAGGGGCTCCCCGCGCCGTTCGCTGCTTCGCCGGCCTGCTGCACGGTAGGCGCGGGGCGAGAGCTGGAAGGTTGCGGAAAAGCTCTTGGCCAGATAGTTGCTGTCGCAGAAGCCGCACAGGACGGCGATGCGGGATACCGGGAGATCCGTTTCCCGCAACAGTGTTGCCGCCCGGTCGAGCCGCAGACGGTTCAAACTGGCGATCGGGCTGCGCCCCATGCGCTGTCGAAAAAGCCGGGTCAATGTGGAAACCGAGATGTCTGCGGCGTCGGCCAGTTCCTGTAGCGTGAGGCGACGCGAATAGTTTTCCCGGCAGAAGCGCAGTACCCGGCTGATTTTGAATGTTTCGTTCTCCCGGGCGGCCTCCGGTGCGGAAAAGGTGCGGCAGATCAGGGCGAGGAGCTGAAAGAAAAGCAGTTTGGTGATGAATCTCCACCCCGGAGCTTTGCGCAACGCCTCCTGCTCCATCTGCAGGATGAATTCGGCGGCGCGGGAAAAATTCTCCTGGGTGAGCGTAAGATGCCGCCGGTGTACCCCCGGAAACGATTTATCCGCCTCAAACAGGACATAATATCCGAGCATCGCATGCAGCTCCTCGAATTCGGCGGGGAACTCTTCGCGCAGAAAAAGGATGTTGGCGATGGAGAGCTTCTTCAGATTGCGGTAACTGTGCTCCTGCCGTGGCGGAATCACGAAGACGTCTCCCGGATAAATCGGATACTCCTCCCCGCCCGTCCGATGAAACCCGGTGCCGGAGAGCACCAGCACCAGTTCATGAAACTCATGACAGTGTGCGACGTCCGATTCCGCCGTATCGTAGTCGATTCGCCGCAGAAGCGGATAGCGCCGGTCATCAAAACACTCCAGGGTGATAACGATCTCTTTTTCGGCCATCTTCTGCTCCTTTTAGACGGAATATACCCTTTTATGAGCGGATTATCAAGGTTTTTGCCTGGAAATCTGTTATATTATCGATATATTTTTTTGTTGAACGCGTACGGGAGAGCAGAAAATGAGTATCTATGCCAACGCGCGGCGGGATGAGCGGATTCGGGAGTATCTTCCTGTGAAACGGATTTTGTGGCAGTCCGGTTGTTCCGGTGCGGAGATCATGCCGGGAAATCTTGATCTCCAGCCGAGGGTGGCCGGACCGATGTCGAAAATACGGATTGCAAAAGGCGGCGGCATATTGTTGGACTTCGGCATTGAACTGCATGGCGGAGTGCGGCTGCTCTGCTGTCGGAAAGGGCGCGCCCGCCTTCGGTTCGGGGAGTCCGCGAGCGAGGCGATGGGGACACCCGACCAGGATCACGCGATCCATAACACGGTGCTCGACCTGCCGGCGATGGGAATGCTCGAATATGGCAACACCGCCTTCCGGTTTGTGCGGATTGACGCCGTCGGCGGCGCGCTGGAACTGCAGAATGTGATCGCCGTCGCCCTCTACCGGGATCTGGAATGGATCGGCAGCTTCGAAAGTTCGGATGAACGGCTGAACCGAATCTGGCAGACCGGCGCCTACACGCTGCTGCTCAATATGCAGGACTACATCTACGACGGCGCCAAGCGCGACCGGCTGGTCTGGATGGGGGATCTCAATCCGGAAGTGCGCAGCATCCTGGTGGTGTTCGGTTCGATTCCGCTGATTCCGACGACGCTCGACTTTCTCCGCGGACACACGCCGCTGCCCGCGGTGATGAACAATATGACCTCCTACAACTTCTGGTGGATCATCACGGTTTATGATTATTATCTGCATTCCGGGGACCGCGCCTGGCTCGAACAGCAGAAGGAGTATCTGGCGGGCCTGCTCCGGCAGTGTCTTTCGTATGTGACTCCGGATGGAAAAGAGGCGGTGCCCGGTGACCGTTTTCTCGACTGGCCGAGCCGCCGGAATCCGGCCGCGCTTCATGCCGGACTGCAGGGGTTGCTCTACTGGGCGTTCGGTTGCGGCACCTGGCTCTGCCGTGAACTCGGAATCGACAGTGCCGATTTCGAAGCGGTCCATCGCCGGATGGCCGAATACATTCCCGACTGCGGTTCCAGCAAGGCCGCTGCCGCCGTGCAGACGCTCTCCGGACTGGCAGACCGGCGCGATGTGCTTCTGCGCGACCCGTTCCATGGAGTCAGCACCTTCTATGGCTGTTACATGCTGTTCGCACAGCCGACCGCTCCGGCCCTGGAGCTGATTCGTCGCTACTGGGGCGGTATGCTCGATTACGGCGCCACCACCTTCTGGGAGGATTTTGATCTGGATTGGCTCCGGAATACCTCGCCGATCTCAGAACTGCCGGTGGCGGGGCGGGACGATCTGCATGCCGATTTCGGCAATTACTGCTACGTCGGACTGCGTCACAGCCTCTGTCACGGCTGGGCGGCCGGACCGACCGCATTTCTGAGCGAGCGGCTCGGCGGAATCCGCCGTCTTGAACCGGGGTGCCGCCGCCTGGCAATCCGGCCGGATCTGGCAGGACTTGACTATTTGAAACTCTCTTTCCCCACACCGGCGGGAGCGGTGAAGATCGAAGCCGAACGGGGCAGAAAACCGGTAATCGATGCTCCGGCCGGGGTGACGGTGGTCGAGGAGTAGAAGGGAGAGTCCTCTGCGTTTTTCCGCCGAACCTCGGCAAAGATGGGAGTTTTTCCCGGAAAAGGATTGACAAACCCGGACTGTTGCGGCATGTTATAGAAAGTACCAATCAGAGAGGGTGTTCCTATGGTGGAAAATCAGGAAAAACATACGATATCGGTTCTGGTCGAGAACAAGTTCGGCGTCCT
The DNA here is from genome assembly GCF_048170485.1 of Victivallis sp. NCBI lineage: Bacteria > Pseudomonadati > Lentisphaerota > Lentisphaeria > Victivallales > Victivallaceae > Victivallis > Victivallis sp. The sequence goes on from NZ_DBEXAY010000233.1 coordinate 11,093, forward strand.
CGCCCGGGTGGCCGGGCTGTTCAGCGGCCGCGGCTACAACATCTCGTCGCTCACTGTGCATGAAACGGAGGATCCCGCCTATTCGAAAATGACGATCGTCACGACCGGTGACGCCGCTATCCTGGAGCAGATCGACAAGCAGTTGCGCAAGCTGGTCGATGTGATCCGGGTGGATGATCTCACCGGCAGCCGGTTCATCGAACGGGAAATGGCGCTGATCAAGCTCAAAACCGCCTCCCGCGAGGAGCAGTCGCAACTCATTCAGCTCGTGGAGATCTTCGACGGCACGATCGTTTCGGTGAGCCGCGGTGAAATCGCCGTGGAAATCGCCGGCCGTTCGGACCGGCTGGATAACTTCATCGAACTGGTCCGCGATTTCGGCATCGTCGAGATGGCGCGTTCCGGCCGGGTCGCCATCGCCCGCTGCGCAAAATAAATTTCCATTCGTTCCTTTGTTCCATCAGAAAAGCCGCCGGAGCTCCCGGTGGTATAAAAAAAGCCCGCGACGCATCCGCGCCGCGGGCTTTTCGTTGTTTCCGGATTTCCGGTTTAGATCATGCCCTTGAGCATGTTCAACAGAACACCGGCGGCGACCGCCGAGCCGATGACGCCGGAGACGTTCGGTCCCATCGCGTGCATCAGCAGGAAGTTCTGCGGGTTGGCCTCAAGACCGACCTTGTTGGCAACACGGGCCGCCATCGGCACCGCGGAGACGCCGGCCGCGCCGATCAGCGGGTTGATCTTGTTCTTGCTGAAGAGGTTCATAACTCTCGCAAAGAGCACTCCGCCCGCGGTACCAATGGCGAAGGCAACCGCGCCGAGAACCAGGATACCCACCGTCTGCAGCGAGAGGAACTGATCCGCGGAGAGCTTCGAACCGACCGCGAGGCCGAGGAAGATCGTCACGATGTTGATGAGCGCATTCTGCGCCGTCTGGTTGAGACGCTCCACCACACCGCACTCGCGCATCAGGTTGCCGAACATCAGCATACCGATCAGCGGAGCCGCATCGGGCAGCAGGAAGGCGCACAGCAGCGTGATCAGCAGCGGGAAGCAGATCTTCTCCAGACGGCTGACATTGCGGAGCTGGCTCATCTTGATCTTGCGCTCTTCCGCCGTGGTGCAGAGTTTCATGATCGGCGGCTGGATGATCGGCACCAGCGCCATGTAGCTGTAGGCCGCGACGGCGACCGCGCCGAGCAGTTTCGGCGACAGTTTGCTGGTGAGGTAGATCGAAGTCGGGCCGTCGGCGCCGCCGATGATACCGATACTGGCGGCTTCCTTGAAGTGGAAGTCGATTCCCGGAATGACCATCGTCAGAACCAGCGCACCGATCAGAGCGGTGAAGATGCCGAGCTGAGCGGCACCGCCGAGCAACGAAGTTTTCGGGTTGGCGATCAGCGGACCGAAGTCGGTCATCGCGCCGACGCCCATGAAGATCAGCAGCGGGAAGACGCCGGATTCAATACCGACGTTGTAGATCTGCCCCTGCAGACCATCCGGCCCGGAAATGCCAGCCAGCGGAATGTTCGCCAGCAGCGCGCCGAATCCGATCGGCAGCAGCAGCAGCGGCTCGAACTCCTTGACGATCGCCAGGTAGATCAGAACCAGTGCCACCACCATCATCAGGACGCGGCCGAGACCGAGGATCCAGGTCTTGCTGAAGTCGCTGGTGGTCTGGTGCCAGAGATCGTAGATGCCGGTGCTCTTCCAGAGCCCCTGGAACGCCTCACCCCAGCCGGGCATCTTGCCGCCTTCCGGCGTATTGTTGTCAACCGAGTCGTGAACGATATCCACCGGCAGGAAGCAGCCGAGCACCATTCCCTTGGTCAGAATGGCGGAGGCTTCGAGCGCCGGATTGAGTTTCTCGACTTTCAGCGATTCGGTGATCTTGAGTTTGCCTTTGCTGCGCCCCTGCGGAGCGACAACCAGCGCCTCACGGCCGGGCAGAACCTTCTGCTTGGCCGCCATCGTCAGAGAGAAGACCACCGCGGGCTTCTCCCAGGCGTAGACCAGGTACTTCCGCCCGTCGGGAGCGGCGAACCACTGGAAGAGATCGTCCCCCGAGGGCAGGGCGACGATGCCGGCCGGAAGCGTGAGATCCGCCGCCGGTTTGGCTTTCTGAATGCTCTCCACCGCCTGCACCGTTTTGGCGACCGGAGCCGGAACCGTCGGCTCCGGAGCGGCAATGGCGGCGCAGGCGAAGAGTGCGGCAAATGCCGTCAAAAAGAGTTTGAAACTGCGCATGACTTACTTCTCCTCGATCATCGCGAGCGTGTCGCCGGCGGCCACAACCTGGCTCTGGGTGACGCTGATCTCACGGACGATACCGGCCTTGGGAGCCTTGATTTCAGTTTCCATCTTCATCGCTTCGATCACGAGAATGACATCGCCTTCGGCGACTTCGTCACCCTCGGCAACCGCGATCTTGACCACCGTGCCCGGGAGCGGGGACGGGAGCGGAACCGCATCGCCGGAAGCGGCCGGAGCAGCCGCGGCCGCCGGAGCGACCGTGCCTTCGGCAACCTTGACCGTGAAGCTCTTGCCGTTGACGGTGGCGGTGTAGGCGTCTCCCGCCGCATTGAGCTGAACCGCGACGTTCTTGCCGTTGACGGTGGCGGTGTAGGCGCCGTTGGATTTGCCGGCGCTCTTCGGCGCGGCGGCTTCCTTGTAGCGGATGCCCATCGGGCGGTCGCCCTTGAGGAAGTTGAGGCCCTTTTCGCCGCAGGCGGCGACGATGAAGATGTTCTCCTCGGTCACCGGGAGACCGGCCTTTTCCAGAAGTTCGGTGTTGTATTTGATTCCGAGTTTCGGATTGCGGTTGTTGATGTCGACCACCGCTTCGGTGGTGGGCTCAAGACCGAGCTGTTCGCTGGCGAGCTTGACGATCTCCGGATCCGGCGCGACCGGGGTCTTGCCGAAGTAGCCGAGAACCATCTTGCCGTAACCGTTCTTGTCGATCACCTTCCAGCGGCCCTGCATCGCGTTGGAGAACGCCTGCTGGAAGTAGAACTGCGAAACCGGGGTCACGCTGGTGCCGAAACCGCCCTTGGCGACCACTTCGCGCATCTCTTCGATGCACTTGTCGTACTTGTCGAGGCAGTTGTTGTCGCGCATCATCTGGGTGTTCGCGGTGAGCGCGCCGCCCGGCATCGGGCTGAAGATGATCTTCGGGGAGACCTGCATCGACTCCGGCGGCATGAAGTACTTATCCATGCACTGCTCGAAGACCTTTTCCGCGGCGAGGATCTTTTCCGGATCGATGTCGAGGGTGTATTCGGTGCCGCGCAGACGCTGGTACATCACGAGGATGTCCGCTTCGCAGGTGCCGCCGGAGAGCGGGCTCATCGCCAGGTCGATGGTGTCCGCGCCCGCTTCGATCGCCGCCATGTTGCAGCTGACCGCCATGCCGGCGGTGTCGTGGGTGTGGAACTGGATGTCTTTGCGGTTGTCGCCCTTGAACTCGGCGTCGAGCACTTCACGCGCCATCTTGATCGTCTCGTAGACGGTCTGCGGGGTGGAGGTGCCGGAAGCGTCCTTGAAGGCGAGGCTGTCGAACGCAAGGCCGCTCTCGAGGATCTCCTTGAGGCGGTCGATGTAGAATTTCGGCGTATGAGCGTAGGACTCATGGAGGTTCGGCGCCAGCCCCATCATGGTGACGGTGGCCTGGTGCTTGAGGCCGTACTGGGTGATGTATTTGCCGGAGGCGGTCAGGTTGCGCACGTCATTGAGCGCGTCGAAGTTGCGGATCGTGGTGATGCCGTGCTTCTTGAAGAGCTTGGCATGCAGCTCGATGATGTCGCTGGACTGGCTGGAGAGACCGACCACGTTGACGCCGCGGGCGAGGGTCTGCAGGTTGACGTCCGGACCGACCACTTCGCGGCAGCGGTCCATCATGTCGAAGGCGTCCTCCTGGCAGTAGAAATAGAGGCTCTGGAACCGGGCGCCGCCGCCGATTTCGATGTAGTTGATGCCGGCCTTGACAGCCGCTTCGAGCGCGGGCAGGAAATCGTCGGTTTTGACACGGGCGCCGAGACAGGACTGGAAACCGTCGCGGAACGAGCAATCCATGAATTTAATTTTTTTCATAGCGGAATTCTCTGTGATATTAAACTTTTTGTTTGAATCGGTTTACTTCTTCCGGGCGAGTTCGACTGCCGCGGCCGCGATGGCTGCGAGCTGCGCGTCATCATCGGAGGCTTTCTTCGACTTGGCCGGAGCCTTCGGCGCCGGCTCGAAAGCCGCCGCGAACGGCGCGAGAACCTTCTGCATGAGGTTCATGGCGATGATCATCAGTATGAGGAAGAAGTATACCATCCCCATACCGAAGACCAACAGTTTGAGGCCGCCCATAATCAACTCAACGTTGCTCATGTCATCACCCTTTTCTGTTGTCGTTTTGGTTGTTAGATTGAACTGTCTATGTTAAATGATTCCAGTCGACCGACTCCCGGTTGATCTTCACGTCACAGCAGGTGAAGCATTTCATCTGCCCGTTCTCCTCGAAAATCATCGAGCCGTCCGCCGATATCGCCCGGAAAATCCCTTCGTGCGCACTCCCGTAGGAGTCGGTTACGGAGATTTTCCGTCCGATCAGCCGGTTCGCACTGCGCCATTCGGCAAGCAGGGCGTCCGCACTGTTTAAATAAGTAATATAATATCGAAATACTGTTTCTGCCAGTCGTTTTGTCAGGATTTCTAAATTAAATTCCCGTTTTTCTTCCGCCAGCAGGGAGGTGGCGGGCTGATCGACCGAAAGGAGCTCTTCCGGCGGCAGGTTGACGTTGATGCCGATTCCGGCGACGGCGCCGGTGATTCTGCCGGCTTCGATCCGGGCGCTTTCGCAGAGCAGGCCGGCGAGTTTGCGCTCACGCACGTAGAGGTCGTTCGGCCACTTCAAAAAGGCGTCCACGCCCGGCGCGGCCTCCCGCAGACAGGCGAGGGCGCCGACACCGACCAGGCAGCCGCCGTGGAAGCCGTCGGCAAGGTGTTTGAAAAGAAAGGTGGCGTAGATGTTTTGTCCGGCGGGCGAGAGCCACGCGCGCCCGCGGCGCCCGCGCCCCGCCGTCTGACAGCGGGCGGCGACCATCGTGCCGTCCGGCAGCTGGTCGAAATGATTGCGCGCGTAGGTGTTGGTGGAATCCACCACATCGAGCAGAACCGGTTCGGGAACGGGAATGGTATGTTTCATCATGATACAGAAAAGGCCGCCGGCGGCGGCCCGGAATGTTGGTGGAAAAAGCCGGTCAGATGCGGTTGTCGCCGGCGACTTCCTTGTTTTCGAACACCGCAACCGCCCACATGGCGGCGATGACGACGTAAATGGTGACATAGACTGCGCAGCCGGCCACGTAGGAGAGCGGAATCGGCCGGTTGACCGCCACCGCGTCGGCGAGCCAGAAGTACTGCCAGTTGGGAATCACCGCGTAGAGAAATCCGAACAGAAGGTCGAGTGCGTCCGAACCGGTTTCCCGCTGGAAAAGGAAGCTGGAAACCAGTCCGAGGAAGAAGATCACCGTGCAGACGCAGAGGTTCGCCACGATGTCGAGCCGGGTGGCGAACACCACCGCCAGCGTCGCCATGGCGATCGTCGCGAAGTTGATGAGCACCAGCGCGCAGCCGAGGTCGGAGAGCGAGATCGTCGGCTCCGGCTTGGCGAGGAGGCAGTAGACCGCAAAGCAGGGAATCAGCAGGGTCAGCACGTACGAGGTGATCTCCGGGAAGGAGCTGCCTCGGAAGAAGTTGGCCAGCATCCCCGCCAGGCAGGCGACCGCCAGCAGCCCGAGGTAGAGGTAGTACACCCCCATGTCCATGCGGAACTGGTCGGTGGCGACGTAGACCGCGATGATTCCGGCGAAGTTGCAGACCGCGGTGAAGAGCGTCACGGCGACGAGAATCCCGGCGATCTTGCCGAGGATGAAGTTCCAGCGGTAGACCGGCTTGGAAAGCAGCAGCAGCACGGTGCCGTTGCGCATCTCCCGCGCGACGGTGTGGCTGGCGCAGAGCACGCCGGCGACCAGCCCGAAGATGAGACCGGTCGCCATGGAGCTGTCCACCACCAGCTTGAGCTGTTCGGAGAAGACGAAAAGCGCGGCCGACGGGTAGTGCCCGATCAGCACCAGCGCACAGAAGAGCATCAGAAAGAACACCGGCTCCCGGACCGATTCCCGGAAGGTGTTCGCGGCGATTTTAAAGAAGTTGAACATCGGCCGGCCTCTCGCTCTGTGCGGGGGTCACTCCGCCGCCGGGAGCGCGGTTTCCTGAACGACCGGCGTCTCTTCCGCCGCGGCGGGAGCCTCTTCGACCGCCTTCTCCTCCATCGGGGCCTCGGCCGGCTGGACCGGTTTCGGTGCGGGGCGGCTCACCGGGCGGTAGATCCGGCTGTCGTTGAGCATCACTTCACGCAGGCGCTTGTAGTTGTCGGCGAGGTTGCTGAGGTTGAGCAGATCGGTCAGCTCCTCCGCGTTGCGCTGCCAGTCCACGCAGTCGATGGTGACCACCGGAATCGCATGGTCGAGCATCTGCAGATATTTGGGCTGAATGTAGGCGGCGTTGCCGAGCACGACGATGCGGCGCGGATTGATGAAGCGGATGAACGAGTTGAACTGTTTCTCCGGAATTTCCAGCGAGGCGGAACCCTTCGATTTCGGCGGGCAGAAGAAGATGCGGCTGTCACCGGACTCCCGGGTGGGCAGCAGAATGTAGGGCTGGCGGCTTTCGTTCTGAATCAGCTCCGCCAGCAGCCGGGGACTCTTGTAGTTGCCGGTCAGAACCAGCGTCACGATCCGGTCGCGCGGCCCGTTGACGGCCCAGGGGGCGGCGGCCGCTCCGAGGGAGAGCGCGACGATCGACAGCATGAGAGCGGTTTTCACCAGATTGAAACGTACCATTTTGCACCTCACGATTAATGCGGATTACTCGACAGCATGCCGTGTAAAGACAAACTCCTTTTCTTAAAATATAACCTGATTCCATCGACAAGCAAATAATTTTTGCCGCAGAGTTTGAAAATATTCGATTATTTTACTTGAAGAATTGGAAAAATACGGCATTTTAAAGAGGACGGCGCAGCTGTGTCGCCGCCTGAACGATGAATTCGACCGATATGATGACGGAAACTATGCGGATCAGACCTTTTTTTAAACGCTCTCTCCCGGGGGCGGCGCGTGTCGCCGTGCTGATGAGCGGAAGTGGAACCAATGCGGAAGCACTGTTCCGGTTTTGCCGGGAACACTCCGGCCTCGCATTCGAACCGGTGGTGATTGTCACGGATGCGCCGGAGACGAGCCGGGCGGCGGCTCTCGGGCGGGAGTTCGGCGTGCCGGTTGCGGCGCTCGACATCAAAGCCTTCTACCGGGCGCGCGGTGAAGAAGCCATTGCGCTCACCACCCCACGCCGGCGGGAGATCCGCGAGGAGTGGACCGATGAACTGCGCCGGCTTATGGCGCCGTACCGGGTGGATTTCGCCGTGCTGGCCGGGTTTGTGCCGCTCACCAATCTCACCGATGATCTGCCCTGCCTCAACGTGCACCCGGGAGATCTCACGATTGAACGGGACGGGCGGAGGTTGCTGGCCGGCCTCCATTTCCGGCCGGTGGAGCAGGCGATTCTCGCCGGATTTCCCACGCTCCGCAGCAGTGTGATCCTTGCACAGCCCTACCGGGGGAGCGGGGCGGCGGAGATGGATTCCGGGCCGGTGCTCGGCGTTTCCCGCCCGATGGCGGTCGACCTGGAGGGGCACCCGCTGGAGGAGCTGGCCCGGATTTGTGCCGCCCGGCGGCACAGCCCTTTCCACGACGAACTGCGCCGCATTGCCGTCGCCAATCTCGAGCGGCTGAAGGTGGCGGGCGACCACGTTGTCCTGCCGCGGGTGACCGCGGATTTCGCCGCCGGGCGGTTCGGCGTCGATGAGGAGGGGCGGCTCTGTTTCCTCCGTGACGGGAAGTGGCTGGTTGTCCGCACGGTGGAGTACTCCGTCGACCGGTCGGAGCCGGTCCTGCCATGAGGGGGCGCCGCCGTTTCCGGATCGGCCGGGCGAAGGCGATCCTCTTCGGCGCGGTCATTCTGCTCGCCACCGCCGGGGTGGTGCGCTCCTGCTGGGATTCGGTTCACTCTCCCCGCGCCGGGGTGCGGCGGATGCTGCGGCGGATTCCGGGGGTGGAGTTCGGCAGAATCCGCGCGGACAACGGGAACGGCGTCGCAATTGCCGATCTCGCGTGGAGTGAGAATGGAAAAACGCTGTTCTCCGCCGAAGAGGTCCGCCTGACACTGGTTCCGGAGCGGGAGGGTGAACTGCGCTCGATTCTCTGCGGCGGTGTCGTCCTGCGGCAGCTGCCCGTGTTGCTGAAAAGTTTGCAGACGGACGGCCTCCCCGGCCGGATTGCGGCGGAGGAGATCGCGCTTGCCGGCGTCTGGATCGGCGAAAACGGCAGGAAATATCCATTCACTCTGCAGAGCATCCGCGAAGAAAAGGATGGGGCGCGGAGCGTGAAGATCGTTCTGCCCGAGACCGGATTTCAGGTCACGGGGGAATTCCGCGCGGCGGAGGGCTCCTGGCAGCTTCGTTTCTCCGGGCACCTCGATGCGGCGATGCTGGCGGCGGCCGGCGTGCCGATGCCGAAGGAGGTGAGAGTGCCCGGTCGTTTCACGGTCAGCGGCTCGCTCCGGCTCGGTCCGGAACATCTCCGCTTCACGGAGCCGCTCACGGCGGACGGGCTCTTCCCGGAGCCGGCGATGATCGAAGGCGGTTTCTGGCGCCTCACGCCCGGCGGCCGCTATTCGTTCCGCTGGGAAGGCCCCGGCAAGCACTGGAGCATCACCCTGCCGGAGGCGGAGCTTCAGCTGCCTTTCGTGGCGCCGCTCGGCGCGCTGACGGTCTCCGGCGACGGCGGCAGGGAGCTCCGGTTTTCGCTCTCCACGGCAACTCCGGCGGGGAAGCAGTCGGGAAATCTGCGGCTGGACGGCCGGATAGATCGTCAGAACGGCGCCTGGGAGCTGCGTCAGTCCGGCAGTTCCGACCGGGTGATGAACTGGCAGTGGGAGACGCCGCTGGGGCTGGTGAGCTGTCTCTGGCGCAATCCGAAGCTTTCCGGCGCGGGCGTGGGGGCACGGGGCGAGATCGACTACGCGTTCGGGTTTGACCAGTTCCGTTTCCGGCCGGTTGCGGAGCAGACCTCCTTTTCCGCGCTTCCCGGCACGATTTCCGGCAGCTGGAACTTTGACTTCACCGCTCCGGCGGTCTCCTCCTTCACCCTGACCGGGAAGCTGGACACCGCCAAGCTGGAGTGGCCGGAGCCGCGCAGTGCCTGGGGGGCCGCGCGGGCCCGGATCGGATTCGCCCTCTCCCGGCTCCCCGGCGAACCGGCCTGGAAACTCGATCTGGAGCCGGAAGCGGCCGGCGTCAACGTCTTCGGCGCCGAACTGCCGAAACTGAAGCTGGAAAATCTCGCCGGGCGCTTTTCCACCTCGCTGGCGGCGGGGCGTCCCGACCGCCGCCCGGGGGAGATCGCCGGCGGCATTCAGATCGGCCGGGTTGCCGTCGTGGATTCCGCGTTCGGCAGCGGTTCGCTCGAGGAGTTCCGGCTGACCGGCGTGGTCGAACTGGATGACGAGGGCCGGGTCGCCTCCCATCGCCTCTCGGCCGGCTGCGGCCGGGGCACACTGCGCAACGGACGGGCGGAGCTCTCCGCCGCCGGTGCGGAACTGGACTGTGATTTCAGCCGCCGGCAGATCACGCCCGGCGACAATCTGATTTCGAACGTGGCGCTGGAAAAACCGGTTCTGAATCTTTTCGGTTCGACCTGGAGCGCCCCGCGCGGTGAATTCCGGGTGTCGGGGGAGATCCGCGGCACGGAGCTGCTCCCCTCCGGCTGGAACGCACACTTCCAACTGCCGGGCGGAACGATGAAGACGGGGAATTTTACCGGCACCTTCCGCGGTTTTTCGGGCGATGCCCGCTGGCTGGCGGGGGAGCCGGTCGCGCTGGCGATGTCGCTCTCCGGAGTCGCCGGCTCCTGGAGCGAGGCGGCCGGGCGGCCCGGCTGGTCGCTGGAGGCCCCGGTTGTCGCGTTGTCTCTCGCCCGGAAGGAGGGGAATTTTTCCGGCGAAGCGTCGCTGAAGGACGGCAGTTTGACGGTGCAGCTCGGCGAAGGGGTTCCGCTGGCGGTGAAACGGCTTTCCGCCACTGTTCCGATCCATTTCCCGCAGAGCGGGGAGGGGCCGTCGGGGAGATTTTCCGCGGAAGGGATCCAAATGCCCGGGGAGTGGATTCATGCCGCCGGCGGCGTGCTGCGCCTTGGCGGAAGCGGCCTCACGTTTCAGGGGCGCGCCTCTTCGCCCTATCTGGAGGGGGAGCCGCTCGAATTTCAGGGCGGAATCGGTGCTGGAACCCCCTTTGCCGGTTCCTTCCGGCTGAAACCGACGCCGTTGATCCGCCCGCTGCAGTTCGATGCTCCCTCCGCATTCCAGGGGGAATGCCGTTATACCGGGAAACTTGCCGCATCCGGCTCCTTCGGCGGCCGCGGGGGCTGGCAACTGGCATTTCAGCCCTCCGAGGGTCGCCTGACGGCCGGCGGTTTCGCCTGGGAAGGGCTCGAGGGAACGCTCCGGCTCGGGGAATTCGAAACCCGGCGGCAAAACTCCGGCGGCGAGTTTTCGTTCCGCCGGATGAGCGGGCATGGGGTGACGATGCACCAGGGGCGGCTGCGGTTCCGTCTGCCGCAGTCGGGAGAGTTCAATCTCATCGGCGCCGGCGGCGTGCTCTGGGGAGGGCGTGCCCGGCTGGAGGGACCGGTTCTGCTCGCGCCGGGCATGGGGGCCGTCGAGACGGGCGTGCGCCTGCGCGGCGTGCGGATCAGTCAGCTGATGGAGGCGCTCAAGCTGCCCGCGGCACCGATCAGCGGCGTCGCTTCGGGGCGCGCGGTCTGGCGGATTTTGCCCGGGGCGGCGCCGGAACTGGTTTCCGCGGACTTCTCCTCCGACCGGGTGGATCATCTGCGGCTCGGCGCCCTGGAGCCGTTCCTGTTGAATCAGGCCGGGGATTCGCCGCGAACCCGCCGGATCATCGAAATTCTGCGGGACTTCAACTGCCGCAACTTGCAGTTGAAGATCGATCGCGAAGAGTCGGGAAAAGGCACGCTTGAACTGGTGGTCACCGGTCGCCCGACCCGGCCGATCGCGGTGACGGACCATGCGATTCAGCGCTATGTGGACGCGATCGACCCGGCTTCGCTCGGCCTGGATTCGGATATGACCGTCTCCATCACCTACCGGCTCCCGGAGCAGGAGGGAAACTAGATGGGATTCGAAGCGTTCTCCCGCCGAATCCTCAACCGTTTTCTCGACGGCCCGCCGTCATTTCAGCCGTTCCTGCTGCGTCCCGGCGCCCGCTACCGCTCCAGCACTCTGGCGCTCGCCGCCTGGAGCTGGGCGATTCTCCGCAGCGTGCTTTCTCCGGTCGCGCTCTGGCTGCTGCCGGTCATGGCACTGGCGGTCCTGTACGCTTCGGTGGCGATGGAAGCGCCGATGCGCGTGGTGATCCCGCTGTTTCTGGCGATTTTTCTGGTGGAAACGGCGGCGGGAATGCTCTTCCGCCCGCGGCTGGAAATCGATCGCACTCTGCCGGAACGGGTCCGGGCCGGCTCCTTGTTCCGAACCGTTTTCCGGGTGAGAAACCGGCGGCGGCTCCCGGCGTACGACCTGACGCTGGACCCCTTCGACTACGCGTTCGGGCTGAAACATGAGGCGGCCGCCACGGTGGAGGTCCTGCCGGGGCGGAGCTCCTGCACGGCATCCGGCCGGGTGCGGGCGGTCCGGCGGGGCCGGTACCGGATTCCCGCCGCCCGGGCGGAGTCCGGTTTCCCGTTCCATCTGATCAAGTGGAGCTGCCGCAGCCGGGGCGGGGCGATGCTGTCGGTGTATCCGGCCTTCACGCCGCTGCGCTGTTTTGCCATGCCGGTGGGGAAGCGCTGTCAGGCTTCCGGCTCGATGAGCTACTCCCGGGTCGGGGAGTCCGCCGATCTCATCGGCGTGCGGGACTACCGCGACGGTGACGACATCCGGCACATCGACTGGCCCGGCAGCGCACGAACCGGCAGTTTCGTGGTCAAGGAGTTCGAGGAGAACGAACTCAAACGGGTCGCGCTGATCGTCGATACATTTGTGCCGCCGCCGCCGTTCTGGTCGCTGCGGTTCCGCCGCCGTCAGCCGGACGAACGGCTGGAGGCGGCACTTCAGCTTGCTGCGGCGCTGGCCGACTACTTCTCCCGCGGTGAGGCGGTGGTGGAGCTCTTTGCCGCCGGACCGACGCTCTACCGGCTTGAAACCGGCCGGAACGCCGCCTCCTTCGAATCGGTCTGCGACATTCTCGCCGGCATCGAACCTTCGCCGAAACCGGCGCTCAACCAGCTGGAACCGGAGCTCTTCCGCGACGTCGCCCGGATCGGCGGCGCCGTGGTCCTGCTGCTCGGATTCGACGCGGACCGCCGCCGTTTCATCGAACAGCTCCACGGCCACGGGGTTTCGACCCGGATTCTCCTGATCGGCGACTCCTTCGAGGGGGAGCTGCCGGAGGGATGCTCCACGGTGTCGCCCCGTGCGGTTCAGAACGGGGAGGTGGTGTCGCTGTGAACCAGATGGAACAACACTCCCGCTGGATGGTTTTCGCCTCCGCCGCAATTCTGCTGCCGGCGCTCCTCTTCTTCGCGGTGGCGGCGGATCTGCCGCACGTGCCGGTTCTCACGCTTCTTTTGCTGGCGCTGGCCGGCGTCTCCCGCAACGGCTGGCGCGTCACCGACCGGACGGTCACCTATTCGATCATCGTCGCGCTGATCCTGACCGCATTCGGCAACTATCTGGTGCCGATCCGGATGGAGCGGTTCGGGTTCATGGCCTATTTTCTGCGCCCCGGCATCGTCGTGCCCTTCCTCTTCTACGCGGCGGCGCTGTCGGTCGGTTTCCGCCGGAAGGGACACTGCGTCGGCATCGCAGCGGCGGCGGCTCTGATGGCCTTTCTGGTCGGCGGCGACCTCCGCCGCAACGGTCCGGAGGCGGACCGGCTGGCACTGGACCTGCTGCTGACGCACCATTTCCGGCTCTTTTACGGGATCACCTTCGGCTGTTCCGCGGTCGCGGCTCTGCTGGCGTCGCGGGCGGGGCGCGGGCGGCCGCGCGGGAAACACCTCTTCTTCCTCGCCGTTTCGCTGGTCCTGACCGCCGGAATCTTCTTCGGCTTCCTCTTGCTCTACCGGCAGTACGAACGATCCATCCGGTTCTGGGAAAACGCGCTGTTGCGGATGGGAATCCGCCAGCTCTACCGGAACCGGCCGACGCGCCATCCGCATCAGCTCGGCGGCACGCCCGAACTCTACCGCCCGTTCCCGCCGGAACAGCGCAAGGCGGCCGCCGAAGTGGCGCTCCGGGCGATTGCCCCGGGGCCGCCCGGCTATTTGCGGCTCAATGCCTTCTCCCGCTACGACCGCGGCACCTGGCACGACAGCGGGGACCGCGGGAGAGTCGCGCTCGAACCGGTCGCCATGGAGAACTGGATGGCGGCAGACGAATTCTACGCGGTGACTTCCGAAAAACGGGAGGGGGAGAGAATCCGCATCTTCCCGGCCGCGCCGCTGGTTGACTCCCGGCTCGCCGCGCCCGGAAATGTCACCGGCGTGGAGGTGATCGCCAATCAGGTGAGCCGTGGTGCAGATGGTCAGCTCGGCAGCGAAGGGATGATCCGCGACGGCGGTTATACGTTGCTGGTGCCCCGGATTGTCCCGCGCGCCGCCTGGCAGGAACCGACGCCGCCCGGAGAGGAATACCGGGAAATCCCCCGGCGGCTCCGCCGGGTGCTGCGCGCCGTCTCGCAGGAGATCGGGCTGGCCGATGCGAAGAGCGACGCGGAACGGTTTGAACGGGCCGTCGGCTTCTTCCGGAAGAACTTCCGGTATTCCCTCGAGTGGCCCGGTTCTCCGTACCGCACCGATCCGGTTGCCTACTTCCTCCGGAGCCACCGGGAGGGACATTGCGAACTCTTCGCCGGCGCTCTGGCGCTGCTGCTGCGGGAATGCGGAATCCCCACCCGTTATGTCAGCGGGCTGGTCTGCTTCGAGGAGCATCCGTCGAAACGCTACTACATCGCCCGGATCGGCAACGCCCACGCCTGGACGGAGGCCTACGACCGCGACCGCGGCGTCTGGGTCCTGCTGGACGCCACGCCGGCCGGAACGGTCGATCCGCCGCCGCCGTCGGACGACTGGCTCGGTTCTCTTGCGCGCAATGCCGACCTTTTCGCCTTCAGCTGGAGCAAACTGCTCGCCGATCTGCGCTGCGGCAGGATCGCGGCGGCGATTGTCGACGCCGCGGAAGCGTTCGGCGGCGGTGTGGTGTTCCTCTTCCTGCATCCGGTCATCGGGCCGGTGCTGGTCCTGCTGATCGCCGTCCTCCTCTACCGCTGGCACAAGCGGCGCAGACGGAACACCCGGCTCGCTCCGGAGCGCCGCCGGCTTCAGGCGGAATTTCTGCGCCGCTGCCGCACATTGCAGAAGCACGGCCTGCTCAGTCCCGGCGCGGAACCAACCGCTCAGGAGCTGCTGCAACAGCTGGAGCACGACACCCGGCTCGCCCCGGAGGAGCGGGTGGAACTCCGCCGGTTCCTCCGGAACTACCTGATCGCCCGCTACCGCCCCTGACCCGGCGGAGCGACCGCCGGAAACGGGAGGTTGGACCGGGGAAAAGCCCTGCCGGAACGAGCGGAAAATATGAGCTTTTCCCGCGGGTGGAATTTCTGAAAGTTCGGATTTTTTTCCCTGCGGCAGTTGCAATATACTGATTGCCGTGATATTATAGAACCATCGTCGGCCTTGCAAAAACTGTAACAGGGAAGATACCATGTATAGGTGACAAGCAATTGTCGGAGTAGAAAAGAACTCCTTTGTCGAGTAACTTTGGAAATTTACTCAAACCAAATTACCGAAAAAGGAGCTCAAAAATGCAGAGAAAAGGTAGTGCCATTCGCAGTGAA
>NZ_DBEXAY010000234.1:0-13292 GCF_048170485.1 Victivallis sp.
CATGAAAGTGAGGGCATCGGTAAAGCGCAGATGCGAATTTTGCCAGATCATCAAGCGTAACGGCACGATCCGGGTCATCTGTTCCCGGGATGCGCGCCACAAGCAGCGGCAGGGCTGACACAGGTTTGAACAAAGATAAACGTTAACTGAGGGAAGAGAGTTATGCCTCGTATCATTGGTGTTGACATCCCGGGCAACAAGCGTGTCGAATTTTCGCTGCGCTATCTCTACGGCATCGGTCCGGCGCTGGCGCTGGAAATCATTGAGAAGGTCGGTATCGACCGCAACCTCAAGGCAAAGGATCTCACTCCGGATCAGATTGCCAAAATCACCAAGATTCTTCAGGATGACCTGACGGTGGAAGGCGACCTCCGCCGCCAGATCTCCGCCGACATCCGCCGGCTGCAGCAGATCAACTGCTACCGCGGCGTGCGTCACCGCCGGAACCTGCCGGTTCGCGGCCAGCGCACCAAAACCAATGCTCGTACCCGCAAGGGCAAGAAGATTACGATCGGCGCCATCCGCGACAAAACCCAGCGTCGTCTGGCCGCCAAGGGCTGAGGCCCTCCGGAATCCGTCGGCAGCATGAAATCCCGCTGCCGGGAATGAGAATGACCAGATTGTTTTAATGTAGGAAATACAATATCATGGCTGAAGAAGTGAAGAATAATGAGGCGGTTGCGGAGGCTCCGGCTGCGGAAAGCACTCCCGCCGCAGCTCCGAAACAGCGCGGCAAAAGCGGCCGTTATGTTCCGTCCGGCATTGCCTACGTCCTGGCGACGTTCAACAATACGAAGGTGACCTTCACCGACCTGCACGGCAATGTTCTGTGCTGGTCCACCGGCGGCAAGAACGGTTTCAAGGGCTCCCGCAAGAGCACCGCGTATGCGGCTCAGGTGATCGCCGGAGATGCGGCCAAGAAGGCGCAGCTCCTCGGCATGAAGGAAGTGGAAGTCCGCATCAAAGGGCCGGGTGCCGGCCGCGAATCCGCCGTCCGCGGGATTGCCGCCGCGGGGCTGGAAATCAGCACGATCAAGGACATCACGCCGGTTCCGCACAACGGCTGCCGTCCTCCGAAGCGTCGCCGGGTCTGACGAGGGTCCGGTAGGGGCGGCCTCCCGGGCGGAACGGCCGGCTGCGGTTCAGCCGCACAGGTTGTTTCAGTTCTGCCGGGAGAGCCGGAAGTGCTTGTTGGAAAATGTGCTGAAAAGCATAATGAATTTGGAGGATAAATATGACTGCTGCAATCGGTTTTCCGATGCCCAAGTCGATCGTTGTGGACGATGCGAGTGCGACTGAAAATTACGCGAAATTCATCGCGGCTCCGTTCCAGAGCGGATTCGGTCATACGCTGGGAAATTCGCTGCGCCGGGTATTGCTCTCCTCGCTGGAAGGTGCGGCGATCTGTTCGGTCCGTATTGACGGAGCGAAGCACGAGTTCGACTCTCTGGACAATGTGGTGGAAGACATCACCGAGATCGTGCTCAATCTCAAGTGTGTGCGTCTGAATCTGCATGCCGACGGGCCGAAAACCCTGGAGATCCGCAAGGACAAGGCAGGCAAGGTCACCGCGGCGGACATCGTCTGCGACAGCACGGTCGAGGTGCTCAACCCCGACCAGGTGATCTGCACGCTGGATAAGTCGCTGCCGTTCCGCGCCGAGATCGAAGTGATCAGCGGCAAAGGATATCTCCCGGCGGAAAAGAATACCGCGCCCCGTTCGATCGGGACGATTCCGGTCGACTGCCTGTTCAGCCCGGTGACCCGGGTGAACTACCAGGTGGGTGCCGCCCGCGTCGGCGAAGAGACCGAAATGGACAGCCTCGAGCTCGAAATCTGGACCGACGGGCGGATCAGCCCCCAGAATGCACTGGAAGAGGCGGCCCGGATTCTGCGCGATCACCTGCAGCCCTTCATGGGCAACCAGGTGGTGGAGAAGGATGTGGTTCTCACCGAGGAAGAGACCAAGATGTTCAAGCTGCTGTCGCATGACGTCGAAATTCTGGATCTTTCGGTCCGGGCGATGAACTGCCTGAACAGCGCCAATATCAAGCTGATCGGCGAACTCTGCACCAAGACGGAGAGCCGGATGCTCAAATACCGGAACTTCGGCAAGAAGTCGCTGGATGAAATCAAGGAAAAAATTGAAAAGCTCGGGTTGGAGCTGGGCATGAGCCTCAGCGACCGTCTGATGTCCGCTCTCGAAGCGGAATCGGTCCGGGTCCGGTCCGAAGTTGAGGAGACCAAGTAATCATGCGTCATAGAGTAGCTACGTTTAAAGTCGGTCGGTCCAGCGCCCATCGCCGCGCGATGCTGGCGAACATGGTCAGCAGCCTCTTTCTCAGCGGGAAGATTGAAACCACGCTGGTGAAGGCCAAGGAAGCGCGCCGTTTCGCGGAGAAGCTGATCACCATCGGCAAGAAGGGTGACCTGCACCGTCGTCGTCTGGCGGTCTCCAAACTGCGCGACAAGGGCGCGGTCAAGCGTCTCTTCGACGAGATCGCTCCGGGCTATGAGGGGCGCAACGGCGGTTACACCCGCATCCTGAAGCTCGGCAAGCGCCGCGGCGACTCGGCGGAGATGTGCATTCTCCAGCTGGTCGAAGCCGGCGTCGCTCCGGAAGCTCCGAAGGCGGAAGAGGCCCCCAAGGCCGAAGCTCCGAAGGCGGAAGCTCCGAAGGCGGAAGAGGCCCCCAAGGCCGAAGAGGCTCCGAAAGCCGAATAACTTCACAGCTTTCGATCTTTAAAAAGCGGAACTCTCAAACGAGAGTTCCGTTTTTTTTGCCTGAAACAGCCCTCTCAAAGCAGTGGGCCGATTTTCGCAAGGGGAATACCATCGGGACGTTCAAAGACACCGGAAGGGCTCCACGCCTCCTTGTTTCGTACAAAAAAAATACCCCGGAAGGCGTTGATGCCATCCGGGGTATTTGCCTCTTTGCGTATGCTGAATGTTACTTCAGACGCGCCTCGAGCTCTTCGAGCTGTTCCGTAAGCTCGGCAGGCAGATGACCGGCGAACTTCTTGTAGTGTTCCTTGATCATCGCCAGCTCGTTCTTCCAGCCCTCGACATCGACCTTGAGCAGTTCGGCGAGATCGGCCTTGCTGACCTCATCCTCGATTCCGGTAAGATCGATGGCGTCCTCGGTCGGCATGATGCCGATCGGAGTATCCTTGTATTTTCCGGCGTTGTCGCAGCGGTCGAAGACCCACGCGAGCACGCGGCTGTTGTCACCGAAGCCCGGCCACATGAACTTGCCTTCGGCATTCTTGCGGAACCAGTTCACGCAGAAAATCTTCGGCAGGTTGCCCTTGGCGGCGCCGGCCTTGCCGATATCGAGCCAGTGCTTGAAGTAGTCCCCCATGTTGTAGCCGCAGAACGGCAGCATGGCGAACGGGTCGCGGCGGACAGTGCCGGCCTTGACGTCGAGCGCGGCGGCGGTCACTTCGGAACCGACCGTCGAACCGATGAAGACGCCGTGTTCCCAGCTCTTGGCCTGGTAGATCAGCGGCAGGGTCGAAGGACGACGGCCGCCGAAGAGGAACGCGGAGATCGGCACACCGGCAGGATCTTCCCACTCCGGAGCGATCGCCGGGCAGTTGCAGGCGCGGGCGGTGAAACGGGCGTTCGGGTGAGCGGCCTTCACCGGCTTGCCGTCGGCATCGACCATACCGGGCTTCCAGTCGTTGCCCTTCCAGTCGATCAGGTGATCCGGCGCATCGTAGCCGATGCCTTCCCACCAGACATCGCCGTCATCGGTGAGCGCGACGTTGGTGAAGATGGTGTCCTTCGCGCAGGAGAGCATGGCGTTCTTGTTGGACTTCATGCTGGTGCCGGGCGCGACGCCGAAGAAACCGGCTTCCGGGTTGATCGCACGCAGATAGCCCTTGTCGTCGAACTTCATCCAGGCGATATCGTCGCCGACGGTCTCGACCTTCCAGCCCGGAATGGTCGGGATCAGCATGGCCAGGTTGGTCTTGCCGCAGGCCGACGGGAACGCGCCGGTGACATACTTGACTTCGCCCTTCGGATTGGTCAGCTTGAGGATGAGCATGTGCTCCGCCATCCAGCCCTCGTCGCGGGCCTGAACCGTCGCAATACGCAGCGCCAGGCACTTCTTGCCGAGCAGAGCGTTGCCGCCGTAACCGGAGCCGTAGGACCAGATTTCGCGGGTTTCGGGGAAGTGCGCGATGTACTTCTTGTCCATCGGCGCGCACGGCCAGATGCCGTGATCGCTCTCGCCGGGGGCGAGCGGCTTGCCGACGGAGTGGACGCAGGGAACAAATTCGCCATCCTTGCCGAGCACTTCAAGAACCTTGGTGCCGACGCGGGTCATAATTTCCATGTTGATCACGACGTACGCGGAGTCGGTGATCTCGACGCCGATCTTGGCGATGTTCGAACCGACCGGACCCATCGAGAAGGGGATCACGTACATCGTGCGGCCCTTCATGCAGCCGTCATAGAGCGCGGTCATGGTTTTCTTGAGTTCGACGGGGTCGATCCAGTTGTTGGTCGGGCCGGCATCTTCCTGCTTCTTGGAGGCGATGAAGGTACGGGCCTCGACACGCGCCACGTCGGACGGGTCGGAGCGGAACAGCAGGCTGTTCGGGCGCTTGGCCGGATTCAGACGGATGGCGAGCCCGGACTCAACCAGCTCGTTGCAGAGACGGTCGTACTCCTCGCGGGAACCGTCACACCAGTAAACGGCGTCGGGCTTGCACAGCTCGACCCAGCTCTGGACCCACTTGACCAGCTTTTCATTCGCGGTCGGGATCGCGTTAAGTTGTTTCGTCATGATTTTGAAATCCTCCGAACTATGTTTTGGGGTTGGGTAATCTCTCGGTATAATCTCTAAAATATACATCTAACTCGGTCCGATTACAAGCAGAAAGCGAAAATTCAACCACAAAAAAAAGAGAAACTCCCCCTCATTTCCATTTTTTCCAAAGGTCGGAAAAGCAAAAAAGCGCCGCCGCATTTGCGACGACGCTTTCGCAGATCGAGCGATATCGAATCAGTTCAGGAGATTGCTCTTGTTCTGTTCGACATTGTCCTTGTTGATCAGGATGTAGCGGATGTCGAACGCCTCTTCCGGATCGCTCGGAGCCTTGACGTCATACTTCGCCTGCGGATTGGAGGTCACGATGCCGGCGATGTCGCCGCTGGCAATCGCCTCGGCAAGACCGTCGATGCGGCCGGAGGGCATGCCGAGCAGGAAGAGCGCCGGACGGGCATCTTTCTTGGCCTTCCAATACTTCATCTTGTGCAGGTCGCTCGGCAGACCGATCGTGTTGACCACAATCTGAACATCGGGATGCTTCTCAAGCAGAGCATCGAAGTCCTTCGCCTTCATCATCATGTAGAGCGGCATCGGCGCCTCGGACTGATTGCCGGGCAGGACAACGGTATCGATCACCACATTGTTCGAGCCGTACCCCTCAGAGAACGCTTCGACCAGCCCCTTGATGTTCTCGCTGTTGACCAGCTCGGGCTCGACCACGAACAGGACCTTCTTGCCGGCGTCGTTCTTCGCGAAATACTTGCCGACCTTGTACCCCTGCGAAGAGTAGAACTTCAGCTCATTGCTGAGCAGGCTGCTGTTGCTGTTGCCGAAGATCTCCATCTCCTTGAGCAGCATGATCGCACCGATCACGACCACGATGAAGAGCACGAAGGCGATCGGCTGCATGGCCGGATTGGTCTTCTGTTTCTTACTGCACACGATCATGCCGGCCAGCGCCAGGAACATCAATGCTCCATATACGAATACCATTATCGAACCCCTTTTTTTATTGTTTTTCGTCAAGGCATATAACCTGATCTGCCTTTACTTCTATACGGTATAATACATTGATGAAAAATTCAAATTCTTTTCCGCCTTTTGCACGATTTTTTTTCACATTTTTGTGAAAAGCCAAAAAAAAAGAGGAGCGTTTTCCCTCGAAAAACCTCCTCCTTTTTTTTCGGTACTGCGTCAGCACTCCCGGAGAATCCGCGGAGCCGTCGTGATGCCCAGCGGACGAAGCCGGTATTCATAGCAGAACTGATCCCCCCGGGTCCGCCACGCCTGCGGTCCGATCCACGGAATCCGGAAGGCGAGGTGGATCACCCCGAACGAATTCGCCCGGTGGCCGTAGAGGGTGAGGTCAACCGCGTGACGCCCGGCGGCGAGCTCCCCGAGCGGGCATTCGAACGGAGCAAACGCGATCGCGCCGGCCTCTCTGCCGTCCACGGCGACCTCGATCAGCGTGCCGTGGAATCCGGCGTAAGGCACCTCGCGGACCACCAGGTTGCCGTGCAGCGCCTCCGGCATGTGGTACCGCCCCGGAATCCGCAACCGGCAGGGGCCGCCGGCGGGCAGGTCAACGGTCGCGTGGTAGGTCACGTTCCCGCCGTAGAAGGGGAGCCCCTGCGCGGCGATGTCGCCCCAGTGCAGTTCGCGGACCGGCGCAATCAGCCGCGTCTCGTCCCCGCGGACCTCGACACCGAAATCACCCAGCAGATAGAAGCGTTCGAGCCCGCTCCGGGCGGAGTAGTCGCAGCGGAAAATCAGCTCGTGTTTCCCGGCCGCAATCGCCGGGAACGGAGTTTTGCGCACGCACTCATCCGTCCAGAATCCGCTGTCGTGAAACGTTACCGGCTGACCATCCCATTCAATTTCGAAAGGTTCCGCCGGCGGCTCGAACGCCAGTTCGGGAGCCGCGAGGTCGCAGGTCGCCTCCACCGTGAAACGAAGCTCCACCCGCCCCACCGGTTCGCCGGAGGCCGCCTGCGCCCACGGCTGAACAATCTGACCGCCGCGCCGCCGAAGTCCGAGCAGGTCGCGGATCTGATCGTCCGCCCGGAGGATCTCCTCCCGCGGCCGCCACGCCGCCTCGCCCGCGAGCCGCCACTCGGGCAGGTCGAGCACCAGCACATTGGGTTCGTCGAGCGTTACCGGCATCGTGCCGCGGAGGAACCCGACGGTGGCGGCCTCCACCTCCGCCTCTCCGGCGACAATCCGGGGCAGCGGCCGGCCGACGCTTTCACTGGAAGGGAGAAGTTCCAGCAGCAGATGGCCGTGCGGAGGGAAGTCGTTTTCCACAATGGTCCAGCCGTTTTCCTGCCGGGCCTCGACCGGCGTGACCGCTCCGCTGTGTGTGTCGAACAGCCGGAGCTGCCAGGCGCCGCGAATCATCACGCGGAGCGGACGGATCTCCCCCGCCCGCTCGGTGTTGACGAGAAAGAGAATGCGTTTTTCCCCGTCCCGGCGCATCTGATAGAGCAGTTTTTCCGCCGGATACCCATCCTGCCGAACCACCTTGACGTCGCGGCACTCCTCGACAGCGTCGAGTAACGCGGTGCGGGAGAAGTCGATCCGGCGGCACTTCTCCGCCAGCTTTGCCGGCCGGTCGGAGAGCACCGCGTCGCAGCAGACCGCCACATCGCCGGCGAAGATCACCTTGCCGCCGGCGGCGACGAAGCTCTCCAGCCGGTCGATCGTGGTCGAACGCATCGTGATGCCCGGCGGAACCACGATCAGGTCGTAGGCCATGCGGCCGACGATGAAATGCTTCCCCAGCTGGACCGGCGACTGCGAGGGAAGCAGGGACTCCGCGATGAGATCGAAATCCACCAGTCCGTCGAGCAGCCAGGAGACGGTATTTTCAAATCCCTCCGAAATCTGACTTCTCCGGCGGGCGGTCTGATCCTGCGGCCCGTAGACCATCCAGTAGGATTCGACCGGGTGGATCACTCCGACGCGGACCTGCGGCGCCCCCCGGGTCAGCGCGGCATCGACCCGGGCGAAGTGGTCGCTGATGAGCCGGTAGCGCTTCCACCACGGGGACTGCCAGGCGATCGAGGCGGGATAATCGCGCTTTGCCTCCCCCGCCATCGACATCCAGGCAAGGTGGGGAACCCGTACCGTCACACCGAGCGCGGCCTGCCAGTCCCCCTGCCCCTTGTAGACGGTGAAGTCGCAGTCCCAGTCGGTGACGCCGTAGAGTTCGCTCAGCACGCCGCCGCAGCCGTACTGGTGCGAGGCGCTCTGCGCCTGTTTGGCGGTGGTGAACTCCATGTCGTCGCAGAGCATGTCGATGCCGGGCAGCTGAAAGGAGCGGTAGCTGCGCATCGCTTCGCCGAGCGCCGAGGTCTGGGATTCGAGCGTCGGCTCCGACATCATATGGCCGGTCAGCCGCAGGTTGTGCGCCTCGCACCACTCGCCGATGGTGTCGGCGAAGGCGGCGGCGAACCGTTCCGCCACATGGTCATGGTAGCGGTAGCGGGCAAGCGACCAGGCGCCGCCGGGCAGCTCCCAGACCAGTTCCGGCAGAGTCGGCAGAAACTCCGCGCCGTAGGCGGCCCGGTAGCTCTCCGGCAGGTCGTCGGTGTAGGGCAGGATCACATCCTTCCGCTCACCGGCGAACTTGAGGACCGACTTGAAGGAAAACTGCGGTTCGTCGGTAAAAATCGCCGGAACCGTCCGCCCGAACTCCTCCCCGGCACATTTTGCATACGCCTCGTGGGTCACCTCGACAAAGCGGCGGATGGCGGCGGGGTTGAGCGTGTCGACGTAGGTTTCATCGTTGAACCAGCTCTCTTTGCCTCGAACCATCCGGTAGAGGTAGAATTTTTCGAACCCTTCGCCCGGAGCCTCCTCCTCGCCGATCATCCGGGATTCGGCGAGACAACCATCGGCGTCGAACCGGACCGCATAGCAGCCGAGCAGCTTCCCGGAGTTGTCGTTGGCCGCGTCGGGCGCTTCCGTGCGCCGGTTGGGGGTGAAGAGCAGATAACGGGCGCGGAACTTCGGCTCGCGCGTGACGATGCCGCCCGCCGCGCCGGAGGGCCAGCGGTCCTCGTCGTAGAGCCAGGCAAGCATCGAATCGCGCTTCGCAACGTCGACGCATTCCCGGACCATCGACATGAACTCCGGACCGAGATAGGCGGTGGCCAGCCCGGTACGCGCGTGCATGTGAAAGCCCCCCATCCCCATCTCGCGGAACGCGGCGATCTGGCGGCGGATCTGCTCCCGGTCCAGTTTGCAGTTCCACGCCCAGAACGGCGTGTCGCGATAGAGCGCACCCGGTGCGCGGAACAGCTCTTCCAAATCCTTCTTCTGGTCGGCGGCGTATAAATTCTCCATACCCGATTTCCTCTCTCGACTTGCCCTGCGGTTCCGGAACCCCTCCGGAAAGCTTTCTTCTATATACTATATCGCGTTCCGGCAGATAAACCTTCACTTTTTGAAAGAAAATCAGCACGATCTGTCAGGAAAGCTCGGCGGCGAACCGCCGGAGTTCCCCCGCACCGTCGTCGTCGCCGCGCAGTTCGCAGGCTTCGGCGAGCGCCTCCAGAATCACCCCGGGAAGCGGCGCGGTCTCGTCGTGGCGGACGAGCGCTTGAAATCCGGCGTACCCGGCGATGCCCGCCGCATGGAGCGAGAGCGCCGAACGCATCGCCGCCGCGTGGATGTCGCCGTTGATCTCCTCCGGAGGGACGCGGCGGAGGAGCCGGTAGTAGCAGAGGATCACCTTGCCGTCATCGCGCGCGCGCCGGCCGAGGCGGAGCTGTGTGTTGAGCCGCACGAAGGCGAGCTCGTCGTCGGTGGTGGTCAGCGCTTCGAGCAACGCGGAGTCGATGTAGCCGTTGGCGTTGAGCCAGCGGAGATCCTCCGGATCGACGGCGATGCCGGTGTTGAGACGGCGGAGACAGTCGGCGATATCGAGCTTCTGTTTCCAGCGGTCGATCCAGAGATAGCCGCTGCCGATCAGCGCCCCGGCGGCGAATCCGGCGACATGGGCCCAGAAGGCGACCTCGACCGCGCCGCCGAATACATTCAAACTGTAGAAGATCTGCATCAGGAACCAGCACCCGAGCACGAGCCAGGCGGGCAGCGAAAGGACCACCGGCCGCGGGAAGAAGATCAGCACGACGAAAACCGACTTGATCCGGACCGTCGGGAAGGCGACCAGAAACGCGCCGAGCACCGCCGAGATCGCCCCCGACGCGCCGATGCAGGGGATGTCGCGATAGAAGACCGGCGTCATCAGCAAATGACCGCCCATGCTGGCCGCCGCCCCCAGCAGATAGAGCAGGAGAAAGCGGCCGTGACCGAACGCCTTCTCGCACATCGGCGCGTAGATGAAGAAGAAAAACATATTTCCGATCAGGTGGCCGACACTGCCGTGGAACAAAGTGCAACTGAAGATCGTCCACCAGTGGAATTCGGAGGGGACGCAGCCGAATTCGTAGTAGAGGTGTTCGATCTGCTGTTCGGAAAGTCCGTACGCCATCGCGATGTAGATCGCGATGCAGAGCGCCAGAATGCACCAGGTCAGCCACGGTTTCCGCTCGAATGCATATTCGTCGTCGTCGGCCCGGTAAGGAAGAAATACAAACATTTACGGCCTCCGTTCCACGATGAAATCCTCTTCTCCGGGCTGCTCCACCCGGAACTCGCCGTCCCCCCGGCGGCTCTCCTCTATTGTTTCGACCGCCTTCTCCACGTGATCGGCGGTCGCTCGCAGACGGCGCTCCATTTCCAGTTCCGGGAAATCCAGCTCCCGGCGGGGCAGAAGTTTTTCCATCACCTCCTCATACACCATCGAACCGTTGCAGGTGTAGAGAACGGTGAAGAAGGTGCTTCCCTCGACCGGATTGGTGAGATAGTGGTCGAGAAACTGGTTGAGCGAATTCTGCTTGAGCCGGATGGCGGCGGAGAGCGACGCACGGAAAAACTCCTTCGCCGCCTCCCCGTCGCCGCACTCCTCCGCCCACTCCCCCTGGCGGAAACGGAGCGCGGGAGTGAGCGGGTGCTCCATCGGAACTTTGATCGCCGCCAGCAGCCGCCGCGCCGCCTCCCGTTCCCCGCAGAGCGCCATCGCATTCGCCTCGCCGAACCGCAGAATCGGATAGACCGGCGCATCGTGCCAGAGCCGGGCGGAGTCGGAGAAATCCCGGGCGCTGTGCGCCGCCCAGACCGCGGCGCGTTCCCCGTCGCCGTCGCGGCGGAGCTTCTCCGCCCGGCGGTATTCGCGCGCCGCCCGCATCAGGCAGAGGCGCGGCGCCTCCTGCTGAAACCAGCGCCGCCGGGCGTCCCGGCGCACCATCCCTTCGAGCGAAGGATTGTTGAATCCGGCCAGATAGACCGTTCCGGAGAGGATGACGCAGAGCATCACCCAGAGCACCGGCAGCCGGAGCGCGCGGATTCCGCCCCGGATCAGTTCGCGCCGATGCTGCAGGGTGCGGCAGTCCGGACAGAGCAGTTCGGGGTAGGAGTCGGAGAAACAGCGGAAACAAAGCGGCCGGCCGCAACGGCGGCAGGAGGCGGCGGCCTCCTCCTCCGGGTGGACGCAGCAGAGAAACGGGTTGTCGCGCGAGAGCAGTCCGGATACGATCTCCGCGGCGCGGGCTTCCGCCTCCGCCCGAAGCTCCGGCCGCTCCGGCGGGATCTGTCCGGCATGCTCCTCCACAGCGTCACTCCTTGAGCAGAAAGGCGGCGAGTCCGATCTTCGGGGATTCCGGCCCGCTCGCCCGGTCGTAGTAGGCGGCCAGCAGCTTGTCGCCGCAGATGATTTTCGGTTCGGCGACGGCGATCTCATCCTTGCGCAGATAGCGGCGGCCGCCGGAGGAGAGGGAGAGCTGTTCGAGCATCGTGTAGCCCACATTGCTCTGGTTGACCATCGAAAGCACGCCGCTGGAGGCGGAGTCCCAGTAGATCAGGGCGCGTGTTCCGTCGGCGATGAGTTCGCCCTGAATTTCCGGTTTCAACCAGAGCTCCTCCCCGTTCGCGGCGTCGAGGCAGGCGAGGGTGCGCTTGATCCGCACGGACGGACGGCGCGGCGTCTGCAGGATCTGGCGGATGACCACATCCTCCTTCGCGAGTTTCTCGTAGGCATTCGGGAGTTTTCGCTCCTTCTCCTCGACCGGTTTCTCCACCTCTTCGGTGGCGCCTTCCAGATAGACGCGGTCGGCGGTGATGCCGGTGAGCACCCGGCCGGCCAGCGGCTTCCGCCACACTTCGCGCCCGGCGGCGAGGTCCACGCGGCAGAGGGATTCGGCGTCGGAGAAATAGCCCTCCTTCCCTTCCCGGCCGGGCACGAAGCCGCAGAAATCTCCGATCTTTTTCAGGCTCCACCTCTTTGCCCCGTCGGAGGCGCGAAGCGCATGGAGCGTTTCCCGGAGTTTGAAAAGCAGCAGTTCCCCGCTCAGAACCGGCCCCCAGGCGAAGCGGTCGGCGGTGGTGAGGCGCCACGCCTCCTTACTGGAGAGCGGATCGGCCACGATCATGCGGATTCCCTTCTCCTCCCCCGCCTTGCCGGCGGGTTCGATGCGGAACAGCTGCGCGCCGAGCAGGAACTCCTGCAGAAACAGCTCCTCCTGCTTGCCGGTATGCTCCTGCAGAACGGCCCCGTCGGCGAGGTTGATCAGCCGCCGGGTCCGGATGTATTCGAAGTCGAACTGGTTGCGCGGATTGGAACGCAACTGCGACTTGACGGTGCGGACCAGTACAGCCCGGTCGCCGACGGAAACGTCGGTGATATCAGCTTCGAACGACTTCTCCCAGACGAGTTTGCCGGAGAAGTCGAAACGGGCGAGCTGATTCTCCCGGCCGAAGAGGGCGGCGCTCTTTCCGACCGGCCACATGGCGCCCTTCTCCTGATACCAGTTGAGCCGCGGGGTTTCGGAGCGTTTCTCCGCGGTGCCGTCGGCGCTGTTCACCTGCCACACGGTGCCGCCGGCGAGGAAGGTGAGTTTGCCGTCGCGATTTTCGATCAGGTGGAAGGTGGGAATCGGCATCTCCTTCTTCCAGGCGATCCGCCCGGCGGGGTCGAAGTAGCGGCCGTAGACGAACCAGCCGCCCCAGAGAAGCAGGACCAGCAGCGCCGCCCGGAAGGTCCATTTGATCGACTTGCGCACGATCTCCCCGGTGTGCGGATTGAAATCGCGGCTCCGGTCCACGTCGTACTGTACGGTCGGGATATCCGGTTCCGGCGGTTCCGCACTCACCTCATCCTCCTCGCGCGGCGACGGAGGCTCCGCAGGAGGCGGCGGGACAAATCCGGATTTCGGGAATGGCAGTGGCGCGGGCGGCGGCGGAGGCGGGGTTTCCGGCGGCGGCACGGCCGGGACCTCTTCTTCTGGCGTCTCCGCCGGCGGCGTTCCCACGGTCTGAGGCCGTGGCGGCAGCCGGAGCGCGGGAATTGCGCGGGCCCCTTCCCGCTTCTCCTCGCCGCCCGACAGCGGAACAGCCGGCGGCTTCAACCCGATCGGCGGCGGAACGGAACGAGGTTTCAACCCGACCGGCG
>NZ_DBEXAY010000235.1:0-2857 GCF_048170485.1 Victivallis sp.
TTGTAAAGCAAGACGCTGGATTGTTGAGGTTGCGCATTCGTGGTTCAACAGATTTCGCAAACTGCTCGTTCGATATGAAAAGAGCAACTCGTCATATGAAGCTTTGCTACACCTTGCCGCAACGGTTATAATTTATCGAAAGCTTGCTGTTATTTAGGGATAGGTTCTTATAAACATCGTTGATGCGCTCCACATCGGCTTTCATGGTCTGAAGCTCCGCCCCCGACATCATCAATGCCGTAAACGGGGCGGTAAAGCTCGCGGTCAGTGTCTGGAACGCAAACATGCCGCCCAAAGTCAGGTCTCCGTTCATGATCAACCAGGCCCCGACACACAGAATCAGCACGTTGCCCACCGCATTCAGAAAGGAGGGCAGCAAATTGAAATAGGTGACGGAAACTTGAAATTCCAGCTGTTTCCGGTTCAGATCCGCAAGCTGCCCGGTCCATTGCAGGAACACGGAATCCTCCCGTCCGGCTGCGCGCAGGTTCTCCATCATGGACACCCCCGACATCACGGAACTGAGCATTCTGGTCTGAACCATCAGCAGACTCTGATTCAAAACCTGGCGGCGTTTGTTGACGATCCACAGGAAAAGAAGATCCAGCAGGAGAAAACCGAGCGAAACAAAAGAAAGCAGCGGGCTGAACTGAAACATCAGAATCAGGAAAAACAGCGCCGTAAAAAATTTGACGATGTTATCCGCAAATTTTCCGAACGCGACATTCGCGACAGAGGAATTCAAACTGACCCGCGTCTGAATATCTCCGTTGGAACGCTGGAGGAAAAAGCCCATCGGCAGACGGAACAGAAAGTTCATCATCTCCATCGTTTTGTTGACCGCGAGCTGAAGCTCTCCGCGCCGCAGAGCCAGAGAGACCAGCCAGCTGAGCACCGTCTGCAGCAGAATCGTCAAAACAAACAGCAGCAGGACAGGCACCAGCCACTCGCTTTTCCCCAGCAGGATCTGATCCACAAAAATCTGCATCAGCGCCGGAACCGTAATCCCCGGAATCACAAGGAGAAGTCCGCCCCAGACCACCGCGGCCATCACGCTCTTCATCCCCGAAATCATCGGAAGCATTGCCCGGAATACACTTAACGGTTTTCCCCCCTTGCGGAATTCCGGCGTTTTCCTGAACTCCAGAGCCACACCGGTAAAGGATTTTTCAAAAAGTTCCCGGTCCACAACGCGGGGGCCTGTCGCGGGGTCGTTCAGATAAAAATATTTCCCGTTCCGCGAATGCCCTTCGTAGACAACGAAGTGCTCGAAGTTCCAGAACAGGATCAACGGGCTCTCCAACTCATCGAGATGTTCCGTCAGAACGCGGTAGCCTTTTGCCTCGAGGTGATATCTGCGGGCAGCTTTCAGGATCAGGGATGCTTTGCTCCCGTTCCGCGAAACACCGCATTCCGCACGGAGTTTTTCAAGAGGTTCATACCGTCCGTAATAGGCCAGAATCATCCCCAGCGATGCGGCCCCGCACTCCGTCGCCTCCATTTGAAGCATCGTCGGAGTTTTCCTTCTTGCCGGACGCAGAAAAGAGGGAATCATTCGAGATAAATTCATTCGTCAGACGATTCCTTTTGGACTTGTTTCCGGTTCAGAAGTTCCCGAAGGGAGGGGATCACATAAGAGGCCGGAGCGCGGTAGGAGGTGTTGATAATAACCTCCCCCAGCATTCCATTGACAATCTTATGGGGATAGCCCTTCCGGCTGGTCCAGCGGTAGCCGCTCGGTGATTTCGGATCGGGCAGAATCTCAAGGACAACCCGGATGACGGCGGACTTCCCGGCAATCATCTGCGTCAGGGAGGCATTCATCAGTTCCGCTTGAATTGTTTCCGCATTGACCGGAACGTTGCTGACCTCGCGGACCACGCATTTCAGGTAACCATATTCGGCGGCAGGAGCGGCGGCGGGCGAGAAAAAAGCACTCATCCCATTCCGGATTTTCTTGCCTTGATCCGGTGGAACGAATGCCGCCAGATACATTCCCTCATCGGGGCTGGATGCCACCAGTGCAATCTTTTCCCCGTTCTGCACGTACGCACCTTCTTCTTTGAAGACTTCGAGTACCTGACCATCGAAATTCGGCGTGATCCAGTATGCCTCGCGATAGAGTTTCCGTGCAAGATCCAGATCCTGTCTTTTCTGTTCCAACTGCTGTTTCAGCTCCAGGAGTTTCTGCTCCTGCTGCCAGATCTGGTCCTGCTGGGAAATGTCGGTCTCCATGGACTGAAACAATGTCGAAAGAAAAGAACTCTCCGTCTGCACCATTTGATCCAGAGTCTGATAGTAAGTAACTTTGGAAGCGGCGCCCACATTGGTCAGGCGGGAATAGATGTCGACGATCTCCGCGGCTCTTTGCCTGCTCTGCTCCTGCTGAATGGTCAGATGCTCCAGATGCTTTTTCTTTGCCCGGTCCATCTCCAGTTTCTGCGCGGTCAGACGCTCAGTTCCCTGCCTCAGAAACTCCACTTCCGAGCGGAGGAGATTGTATTCCGATTCCAGTTTTCTGACGTTGAACAACATCTCGGGATTGTAGATCTGCCCGATGATCTGTTCGGAAGTAACCTCAGCTCCGGCCTGAATATTCAAATGGGAAAGCTTCCCGTTCCCTCCGACGGTGATCGGATGGAGTCCGCCGTTCAGGAGGGTAATCCCGACTCCGGAGACGCTCTCCACCATACTGCCGTAAAATCCCCAGAAAATCATTGCGCAGAAAAACAGGGAAATGGAACCGAACAGGAACCACGTCCAGCGAGCTTTCACACTCGTCAGCGCATGACTCTGCGTTCCGCGGTTCATCTGTTCGATTGCTTTTTCCGAAAAAGCAATCTTGCCTGCCATATGC
>NZ_DBEXAY010000236.1:0-9390 GCF_048170485.1 Victivallis sp.
CGTTTCTCTTCCGACTGCAATTCATGCGATGCAACGTGAGGAAAACGGGGACGGTTTCCGCGAGGAGCGGCGGCAGATTTCTCTCTGGCGGACCGGTGAGGACAGACTTTGGTTAAAAAATCACAGGTGTGTCGAACAAAAAAAGCGGTGATTTTCTAAGTTTTTTGATGGCGCAGGTTGCATTTCCAATTTTTTTTGGACATAATAAGAGAAAAGACGGGAATTTTCATGGAGGGTCGTTTCCCATGTGCTGCAAAAATTCTCCCCGGCGATTCCGGATTCGTCCTGTTTTTACTCTGATCGAACTCCTTATCGTGATTGCGATCATCGCCATTCTGGCGGCGATGCTGCTGCCGGCTCTCAACAAGGCGCGGCAGCGGGCCGAGGCGATCAGCTGCGTCAACAACCTCCGGCAGATCGGCGTCGGATTGCTGCAGTACGCCGGGGATGC
Source organism: Victivallis sp. (assembly GCF_048170485.1). Classification (NCBI taxonomy): domain Bacteria; kingdom Pseudomonadati; phylum Lentisphaerota; class Lentisphaeria; order Victivallales; family Victivallaceae; genus Victivallis; species Victivallis sp. Next base: position 452 of record NZ_DBEXAY010000236.1, read on the forward strand.
CGGGTTCTTCCCCTGGCCGCAGGATGCGGATGTTGAATGGGGGAATTCCGGCGAGAAAATCGGCTGGTGGAACCGCCTGATCGGGAAAACCGCTGCGCTTACTCCCATCGGCAGTGCTTATCTTCCCTATGACACCAAGCAGAAGCACGGCAATCTGCTCGGGCTGCGTTGCCGGGCTCACGCCGACCGGCATTCCTCGCCGACCAGCAGTTTCCCGGTCAACTCCTATGCTGTGGTCGGCTCCAATGTCAACGTGTACACGACTCTCGGAGTCGGCATCACCGGAACCATGGGGAAAGGGAGCCCAATCGGCGTTGTGCGTCCCGGCAATGTCCGCTCGCCCAGCCGGAAGATCTGCATCATTGAGCGGCAGAACGAACTGGATAATTTCGGTGTCGGCTATATTTCGACCGCGACCGCGCTCTACAACTCCGGCACCACCGGTTCCGACCGCGTCGGGACGGTGCACGGCAAGAACGCCGGATTCCTCCATGTGGATGGCCACGCGGCGATGATCAATGTGGTGGCGGAACTCAACGTCGCCGGGGACGCGTGGAGCTCCGCCGCCACCAAGCTCTGGAAAGAGCGCTTTGCCACCAACTTCCCATAGAAGAGCTTACTCTTCGAACCTCCGGTTTCGCCGGTGGCCCAGCCAGAGGGCGGCCGCCGCGACGGCGACGACGGCCAGCAGCGCGGTTACTGCGGTGCGTCCGGTACGCTTCTCCTTGAGCTCCCGCTTCTCCTCTTTGAGGGTCATGCCGGTCACCTGCTGTGCGACGGCGGCGGTGCGGATCGAGGAGATGCTCTTCTCGTAACTCTGTTTCGCTTCCGGCGAATCGAGCTTCCCCCCGATGAATTCGCGAAGCGGCGCGTTGTCGCAGACGAAACCGGAGCATCCGGGCCCGTGGTCGCGCACCAGTTCCGCGTGCAGTTCGGCGAGCTGCTTCACCGTTGCGGAACCGGCCTTCCAGAACCCTTTGCGGGCGGTTTCGAGCATGACGGCGGTGATCTCTTCGAGCGCGTAGGGATTCTTCGTCTTGAAGTACTCCCGCATGCCGAGCCGGTGTCTGTCGTCGACGAAGGTCTGCTTGTACTCCTCCCACAGGTGGTCGGAGAGCATCTCCGGCCGGAGCGCCTCCCAGGCGAAGGAGTTGCGCACCGTCTTGGCGAAGTTGTTCGCGGCGGTCTGCCCTTCGGCCATCATCTCCCGAAGGTAGTTCGGGTTGAGCAACGTCGAGCGCGCCTCGACCATCGCCGCCTCGCCCAGCTCCTGAATCCTGGCGCGTCCGCTGTTGCGCAGATCGTTGAAGAAGGCGTCGGCCTCCTGCCCGTTGACGGTTTTGACCGCGAGACTCAGCCCGCCCATGAACTGATAGATGTCGTCCAGCGAGAGCGGCCCGGAGGTGCTCGACGATCGGGAGTGGATGATCGCATCGGTGTTGGCCAGCGCGGCGCGGAAGGCAGCCGGAACATGTTCATTCCAGTGGTTTTCGGTGTAGATCGTACCCATATTCTCGAAGTAGCGGTCGGCGAGTTCGGCGCGCTCGTTCCAGCGACCGGAATCCTCCACCTGTTCGCGGACGCCAGTGCCGAAGCCGTTGTTGATCCGGCCGAAGATGCGGGCGTCGGCCAGCTCCTTCGCCCGTTCCGGCGAAAGCCCCTCGGCGATCATGCGCTTTTCGGCATCGCGGGAGTTGGCCCGCACGAAATTCGGCGCCGATTCGGTTTCGGCGGCGCGGGCGGCCATGCGCACCGCCCGGTCGATCAGGATCATCCGGCTGGCGGCGATGCCCCGGAACTGCCCGGAGGTCTGAACCGCGACATCGATCCGCGGGCGGCCGAGCTTCTCCGCCGGAATCAGCCGCACGGAACGGACCCTGCCGCGGCTGTCCCAAACCGGCTCCACCCCCAGCAGGAAGAAGATTTCGCCGAGCGTCGTCCCCTGGGTCCGGATGAACTCCCCGCCCCAGAGCGAAAAGGCGACCTTGCGCGGATAGTTCCCGGTCGCCCGGAGCCGGCTCTCGATCAGCGCCTCGCCGAGGCGGCGGCCGACGGCGAAGGACTCCCGGGTCGGGGTCCGCTCCGGATCGATTCCGTAGAGGTTGCGCCCGGTGGGCACGGTGTCGGGATTCAGCACCGGACTTCCGCCCGGCCCCGGTGCGATGAAGCCGCCGCGAAGGGCGTTGACGAGCGCATCCAGCTCCGCGCGGGTCGAGAGGGCGAGTGCGTCGCGCGCCGCGAAGGTGTCCGGCGCCTCCCGCCGCCCCGCGTCTCCCTTCGCCAGCGCGGCGGAAATCCGGGCGCGGGCGGGGGCGAGGTAGTGTTCGTCGTAGAACCGCTGGTTTTTCCGCTTCTCTTCCGTAACGTTCCCCGCCGCGAGATCGGCTTCGAAATTCCGGGCGGCGAGATCGTCCACCGTCATCAGCAGCGCGGTCTCGTCGAGCTCCTGCGATGAATAGGGGCGGCCGAGCACATACATCCCCCGGGCGACCTTCGATTCGGAGATCTCGTGCAGATGGTTGTGAAGCCGTTCCAGCCCGTCGTCGGTGAGCGGCAGGGTGAGTTTAAGGTCCTTGACGATGCCGAGCTTCTCCGCCAGCTCGCCCGCGCTTCGCTGGTATTCCGCCGCCAGCATCGGATTGTCGGCGCTTTCGATCGCGTGCAGTTTGCCGTCGAGCGAAGCGAGTTCTCCGGAGAGCCCCGCGTTCATGAACGGCGCGGTCAGGTGGCCGATCAGGGTCGCGTAACTGCGGCGCTTCGCGGCCAGCGCCTCGCCGATGTTGTTGATGACGTAAAGGTAATAGTGCGGCACCGGCCCGGTCAGCGCATCCGGCCAGTCGTCGTCGAGCAGGCCGATCATCCGCGCCGGTGTGAATTCGAGGCTGCCGTGGGTGCCGAAGTGAAGCATCGCGTCCGCCCGGAAGACGAAGCGGCTCCAGAGATAGGCCGCCGCATAGGGATAGGGCGGCGCCTCCTTCGTGCCGTGGACGATCTTCGACGTGTCGCCGCCGATTCCGGAGAGCGGCTGGGGCAGCAGAGTCACCTTGCCGAACTTCAGCCGGCCGACGACCAGCCCGGACTTGCCGCCGCGCACCGTGGCCATGTAGCGCCCCGGAGGCGGCCCGTAGAGGCGCTCCTGGTCCGCGATCAACGAGGCGGGGAACGCCTTTTTTCGGAGTGCTTCGAACGTCTCCAGCGGGAGAAATTCCGTCTCCTGCCGCGCGGCAAAGCGGTTGATCTCCCCTTCGGCATAAGCACCGAAGACGGCGGCTTCACGCTGAATCGCGGCGATGAGCTGATCCGGATTTTCCGGCAGCGGACCGGTGTCGTACCCCTCCTGCTTCAACCGGCGGAGCAGGGCGAGCAGCGATTCGGCAACTTCAAGGCCGCTCGCGTGGAGCGCGTTCTGCCCCGGCTCCTTGTAGAAGAAGATCGCGATGCGTTTGTCGAAATTCTTTTTCCGTTTGAGGTTGAGGTAGTTTTCAACCAGAAGAGCGAACTTCTCCAGCCGTCCGGGAATCGCCCACTGCTCTTCGATGCCGCGTTCGTCGCGGCGGAGCGCGGTCAGCAGAAAGGGAACTGCGCCGCCATCCAGCTCCGGCACCGTCACACTCTGGCTGAGCATGCCGCCGGAGAGGCCGCGCGGATCGGCGCCGTACTGTTCAAGCGTCCGGTAGACCTTGATCGGACAGAGCAGGGGAATGTTCCGTTCCCGCAGGAAGGCGACCGCCTCTTCCGCCCTCTCGTCGGTGAGCCGCCCATGCGGCAGATAGATCACCAGATCGGGCGAAACCTCCTTGAGGAAGTCGAGCCGTTTCGCGGCGCCGGAGATGCCGACGACATTGAGTTTCCGCGCCTCCAGCGCCTGGATGATATCGGTGAGATACCCCGGTTCACCGCGCGCCGCGCCGCCGTCGCCGGGAATCACCAGTGCGACTGTGGGAGCGCCGGGCTGGAATTTCCCCGCCTTGCGGTAGTAGTCGGAATACGCCTCCTTTGATTGGAAGAGCGCCTCCGGCGCGGTGTGGAACAAGGCGTCGGCGGGCAGGATGCGGGGCGGTTCCGGTTTCGGGGCGAAGAGCCGCTTCCCGTCGATCTCGTAGCGGAGGTAGAGCCAGAGCCGCCGGTAGTTCTCCCGGCTGCCGTTGGCGAAATATCCGGCAACGGTCTCGCGCTGTTCGCGCGACAGCGTGCCGAACCTGCAGTCCGGCCGGGAATCCTGATGGACGTAGAGCGGGATGCCGCGCGACTGAAGCTCTGCGATTGCCGCCTTCTGCTTCTCGCTGACCGACATGCCCATGCCCTGAAAGAGGATGAGGTCGAAGTGCCGGAGGGTGCGGGCGATTGCGTCGTTCCATTCGACCGTTTCCACCCGGAAGAACCATTCCGGAACCGTGTCGAACATCGGCGCGGTCTTGTAGCCGGAGAAGTTCACCAGCGCAATCCGGGTGGGCGCCATGTTCCGCCAGAGCGCCCAGCCGCCCGCGGCGAGCAGAAAGAGAAGCGCGGCAATGCCGGCGGCAATGAGACGGACCGGTTTCATCGCACCTCCTCCTCCGGAACATAGATGATCTCGCCCGATTCGAGCCGGTAGGCGATTCCGACCCGTTCACCCCGGCCGGTGCCGGTGGATTTCTCACTTTTGTAGCGGGTCACCTTGTTGTCTTTTTTGACGATGATCTCCATGTCGGGTTTGCCGGCATTCTTGACGAAGGTGACATCCTCGCTGGTCAGAAGTTCGGTCATCTGCGAACGGATGACGAAGGCGACCATCAGCGCCACCGCGAACACCATCGCCACGTCGAAGAGATTGACCAGCGTCTCGCGCGGATCGAAGTCGTCGTTTCGCCCGAACGCCCGGTAACGGTCAGCGCGCTTCATGCTGCTTCTCCTTCCGCCGGAGCTGAACGTCGAGCGCATAGCGCAGCGAGGAGATCTCTTCGGCGTACCAGTGGCGTTTGACCGAGTAGACCAGGAGTCCGACGCCGGCGACGAAACAGCCTGCCACGGTGGTGGCGAAGGCGATCTGCATGTTGTAGGCCATCGAACCGATGTCGCCGGAAGCGAGTCCGGCCAGTGCCGGTCCCATCGGAATGAGCGTCCCCATCAACCCGAGCATGGGGCCGACTTTGACCATGAACCCGGCCCGTTCCAGCTCGCGCTCGTAGCTGCGGTGCCAGTCGCTGATCCGTTTTTCGCAGTGGATTTCATCCCAGCCGAGTTCGGCAAGTTCGTGCAGATGGCGGGCGAAAACACCGGAACCGATGCGGGAGAAATCGATCGAATGATCCTGTTCCAACTCCTTCAATGCAATCTCTCTCCCGCGCCGCTGGCGCAGGAGGCCGAGACAGGTGGAGCCGAATCCGCCGAGCGTCACCAGCGACGCGGCCAGCGCGGCGATCAGCAGGATGGTGACCTGCAGAAGCAGACTCAGGGAGATCCAGTTAAGAATTTGGGTGATGTAGTGCATGATACTTTCTTTCTTTGCATATTTCAATTGCGTGGAACAACAGGAAGAAGAGGAGTGTTCCGGCGAACAGCCCGCCGAACACCGCCAGATGAATCCATCCGACGCCCGGCCCGGGATCCTCGCCGATCCGGCATTCGAGCGCAATCGGCAGAACGATGGCGCCGAGCAGCAGCAGATATTCCGCGCCGAGCAGAGCACCGATCCGGTCGTCGCGGCGCGGCAGGAGCTTCCGGGCGAGAACGCTCCCGCCGGACAGAACGGCGGCGCAGACGGCGGCAAGAAGCGCGGCGGTAAGTCCGAAATTCCAGCCGACCAGATGGTTGAAGCAGAAGATCTCCAGATAGAACGAGCCGGGGATCAGCAGAATCGACGGCAGAAGGACGACGGAGCGCCAGCTCTTTTGCTGTTTCTCATCAAGAAGTTTCCAGCCGACGACCAGCGTGAGAAGTTCCTGAAGCACGACGCCGAGACAGAGCGTTGCGAGCAGTTCGGAGCTGCCGAGCTGCTGTAGCATACGCTGATAGTTGAAGGCGGCGAGCCGGTCATGCCAGATGAGGGCGGGCAGTACGGCGACCGCGCAGAGCGGAATGCGCCAGCGAAGCGGAAGCAGTGCAAGCTTGAGAACGCTCTGCAAAGCGGCTCCGGCCAGTACGGCGATAACAAGCAGTTCCATAATGGTGTTTCCCTGTGAAGTCGATCCCGTCTAATTTTTGCAGCAGCTGCAGGAGCTGGTTTCCCGTTTCAATCTGCGCCGGAAATCGCATAACAGGTAGATGGCCGCACTGAGAAGAACCACCGCCGAGAGCAACAGCCCGTTCCAGTCGTTCCCCGCGGAAGAATGCTTCCGTTTGGCGGCTTCGAAATGATATTTCGCCGCCTGGCGAACTCCATGGAGGATCGCATTGGAACTGTAGGTGGCGCGTGTGACGGCATCGACCTGGCGCTCGGCGGCCTCTTCGAGGGTCATCCCGTTCCAGCGCTCGAAGAAACCTTTTTTTTCGAGCATCCGGAGATAGCGGGGAGTCTCCTGATTCGGACCGGTCAGAACACCGATGATTTTGCCGTCGGAGCCAAGGCAGAGGGCGACCGGGATGGGGCCGGCATATCCGGTTTTACGTTCGGAGTCGCCGGATTCCAGCAGCAGTCGGCCGAGCTCCCGCTCCCCCTCCCCGCGGACCGAATAATCGAACGGGGCAGTTTGCTTCAGCTCTTCAAAGCCGGAGAAACGCTCCTTCACCCCGGTAAGGTAAGGAGCCGTCGGATCCTCTTCCTGCGGGGCGGCGCCGAGCGAAAGCAGAAGGAGCGCCGGCAGAAGCAATGTGATATGTTGCTTCATGATGGATCTATTTCACTTCCTGAGCGGGGAGTTCAGTAACCGCCAGCAACCGGCAGCCTCCCGCATTCATCCGGATTCGGAATTCGATGTCGGGCCGTGTCGCTCCGTCGCCCTTCGCCACCGCGCGGTAGACGCCGAGCCCCGGGCGGCCGCTTTCGCGGAAGCTCCACTTTTCTTTCGCGAGCGCCGCCCCGTGTTTCCGCAGGATGTTCATCGCCTGTTCGACCGGATCACATCCCTCGGTTTCCCGGGCGATTTCGCGCGCCTCCCGGTCCATGCCGAAGAGTTTCTGCAGCTGGGTTTCACTCCGGCTTCGGCGCGGTTCAAGCGTGTAGGCGACGCAGGCCTGGAGACGCTGCTCCAACTCCTGCTTCACCGGGAAATCCTTCACCGGGTTGGGTTCCGGGGCGCGTCTGCCGAAGACGGCGAACACGCTCATCGACAGCCCGCATATGAGCAGGGCGGAAATCAGAATTTTCTTTCTCATGAGATTTGCTCCTTCTCCGGATCAGGGGTTGGCCTGCGGTTGATTGATCCCCAGAATCTCCCATTTGGTATTGGGGGCGTATAATTCCTCGTCGTCGGCGTCGGCACCCAGTCCGCCGATGTAGAGCGCCGGAATCGAGAGGTAGCCGCTCCGCTCGGAACTTACATGCCCATCCGCCCAGATCACATTGGCCCGGCCCATGTGGCGGAACATTGTCTTCTCTGAATCGACCGAATGGCTGAAGTTCATCTCCGAACCCAGTCCGTGAGAGCCACCGCCGGAGGTGTCGCTCTTTTTTCCTCCCTGATCAGCGAACGAAACACAGCGGGATGGTGTCTTGATCGTGCCCGGCTTGGTCAGGCGATATTTGTTCTGGATAGAAGTACTGCGGTTGGCGAAATCTTCCCACCCATGCAGGTAAGGCGCGATGCCGATGCCGCTTCCGGCCGCATTCTTTATGGAGTATTCATCGCTGCTGTAGAACGCCGAAACCCACGGGTGCGGGCAGAAGACAACGCTTTTCGTCACAATCGAGGCCATCGAGGCGTCTTCCCCCGGTTTCGGCAGGTAGGGGGTGAGATACCCTTCGCCGGTGTAGTCGAAGTCTTTGGTCGGCTTATTGCAGGCGGCCATCCACGCCTTGTGGCCTCCCGACGCTCCCATGTAGTAGATCGTCGGGCAGAAATATTCGTAGTCGTTTTGATAGAGGGAGTCCGCCGAGCTCACCTGTTTCATGTTGTTGGTGCAGCTGGTGGCGATTCCCCGCTCCCGCGCCTTGTTGAGAGCCGGCAGCAGCATGGCGGCGAGAATGGCGATGATCGCGATTACTACGAGGAGTTCGATGAGGGTAAAACTCCGGTATTGTCGAGTGGCGGCGGACGCGGGCCGGTGGGAAGCGGGTGGCGTGTCCGCCGCCCCCCGCACCCCCTGCGTCCGGCAAGGTGCCGGTGCCGGGTTCGGGTCAGCGGTCAGGCTGGGTTCGAGGGCGGGTGCGAACCGGTGGGAGTGAGAGCCGCGGAAATACGAACGGCTCTTCCCGCTTTTTTGCGGAAAGACCCCTTCGCATTTCCGCTCCCCTTCGCCGGGTGCCGAGCTTGTTCCAGCTTGCGCGGGGGTGTTTGACTGCCGGGGAGGATGTGGTGCGGGCGGTACGGGGAGAGACGCGTCGCCTTGCGCCGCTTTCTCTCCCCCGCGCCCCTCTCTTTTCGGCCTGTGGAAGCTCCGGGCGGAGGTGGCGGTGGCGGGCCGGTGGGAGCCGGGGAGCGTGTCCGCCGCCCCCCGCACCCCCTGCGTCCGGCAAGGTGCCGGCGAAACGTTCTTGCTGAGTCTTTGCTCGTTCATTTTCATTGTTCAGGGTTGTTGTCGTTTTTTTTATTTTTGCGATTCCGGAGAATTTGTTTTTCTTGATCAACGTGTGTTTGCTGCGGTTCTTCCCTCTCTTTTCCGGTCGTTATCTCTTTGAAGAGCATTCGCACCGTCTGAATCTAAAATTAGTCATTACTAACTTCTCTGGTAAAAAAAAGAGTTCTGCTGTTTTTTCATATAATATATCAGACTGGGAACCGTTTTTCAAGCAGAAAATTAGTTTTATCTAATGATTTTTGCAAAATTTCCTTTTTTACATGCTGTCGCGTCGAGATTCTGTT
>NZ_DBEXAY010000237.1:0-24584 GCF_048170485.1 Victivallis sp.
AGGAAGCAGGAAAAAAATGAGTATGCAAGATCCGATTGCCGATATGCTTACCCGTATCCGCAACGCGGGTGCGGCGGGCCTGAAAGAGGTCGCCATGCCCAGTTCGCGTGAGAAGGCGGCGATTGCCGCGGTTCTCAAGACCGAAGGGTATGTGAAGGATTTCGCGGTGGCCGAAGACGGTGCCAAGCGTCGGCTGGTCATTGAGCTCAAGTATGTTGGCGGCAAGCCGGTGATCGAAGGGCTCGAGCGCGTGAGCAAGCCCTCCTGCCGGGTGCACTGCGGCAGCCGGGAGATTCCCCGGGTTCGCAACGGTCTGGGCACGGTGGTGCTGACCACGCCGAAGGGGATCATGAGCGGTCGTCAGGCGGCGAAGGAAAACGTCGGCGGCGAAATTCTCTGCTACGTCTGGTAACACTAAGAGTTAGGAACGATTCAATATGTCTCGTATAGGCAAAAAACCGATCGACATTCCTTCCGGCGTGAAGGTTTCTGTCGAGGGGGCCGAAGTGAAGGTGGAGGGCAAGGGCACGCTTGCGATGCCGCTTCCGCCGCACGTGTCGGTTGAAGTCAAGGACGGCAAGGTGTATGTCCAGCAGGCCTCTGACGACCGTCGCGCGAATGCGATGCACGGATTGACCCGGAGCCTGATCCAGAACATGGTGACGGGAGTCACGACTGGATTCCGGAAGGAGCTGGCGATTGTCGGTGTTGGTTACAAGGCGCAGCTGGCCGGTTCGAAACTGACGCTGTCGCTGGGATTTTCGCATCCGATTGTGTTCGAAGTTCCGCAGGGTGTGAAGCTCACGGTCACTCCGGACAACAAGATGGTCATCGAGGGCAGCGACAAGCAGCTGGTCGGTGAAACCGCAGCCCGGATCCGCCGGTTCCGTCCGCCGGAACCCTACAAGGGCAAGGGCATTCGTTATGTTGACGAGCGCATCGTCCTCAAGGAAGGCAAGTCCGTGGGTTAATCCCGGGGAGCTTAAGGAGCTGATAAAATGGCTGTTATCAATCGGAAAGCACAACGTGTGCGCCGCCACATCCGGATTCGCAAGAAGGTTTCCGGCACGGCTGAGCGCCCGAGATTCTGCGTCAGTGTCACGACCAATCACATCTACTGTCAGTTTATCGATGATGTGAACGGACGCACGCTGGCGAGCACTTCGAGCCTGGATGCGAAATTCAAGGCCGAAAACGCCCGTCCGAACATGGCGGGAGCGGCGCTGCTGGGGAAACTCGCGGCGGAGGCGGCTAAGGCGGTCAATGTTACGGAAGTGGTCTTCGACCGGTCTGGCTACAAGTACCACGGCCGCGTGAAGGCGATCGCCGAGGCGGCCCGCGAAAACGGACTCAAGTTCTAAGGGAGCGATCCATGGCTAAACGTGAAAATTTCAATGAGCCGGTGCAGAGCGAATTTGACGAGAACGTCATTTCGATCAACCGGAGTGCCAAGGTGGTCAAGGGCGGCAAGAACTTCAGTTTCGGCGCCCTGGTTGTGGTCGGCGACCACAACGGCCGGGTCGGTTACGGCTACGGCAAGGCCAATGAAGTCTCCGACGCCATTCGCAAGGGCGGTGAGGCGGCCCGCCGGAATCTGATGAAGGTTCCGATGCACGGGAATACGCTTCCGCACGAGATCGAGGTGAAATTCGGCGGGGCGCGGGTTCTGCTGCGTCCGGCCAGTTCCGGTACCGGTCTGATCGCCGGCGGTGCGGTTCGTGCGATTCTCGAGCTTGCCGGCGTCAAAGACGTGCTGGCGAAGTCGCTCGGCGCGGCCAATGCCGCCAACGTGGCGAAGGCGACCTTCAAGGCGCTTTCGCAGCTCTCGACCCGCGAAGAGGTCTATGAGCGCCGCGGACTTGAACTGCCGAAGGCTGCTCCGGCTGCGGAAAACAACTAATCAACGAATGGGAATACCTGGATTATGAAACTGCATGAACTCAGTCCGAACCCCGGTTCCCGGCAGCGGCGCAAGCGCGTCGGGCGCGGGGACAGCTCCGGCCTCGGCAAGACCGCCGGACGCGGGGAGAAGGGGCAGAAGTCCCGTACCGGTTCGAAGATCCGTCCCTTCTTCGAGGGCGGTCAGATTCCGCTGTTCCGGCGTCTGCCGAAGCGCGGCTTCAATCAGCCGAACCACATCGAGTACGCGCTGGTCAACCTGAATATTCTGGAAGACAACTTCGCGGCGGGCGACGTGGTGGATGCCGAGTCGCTCCGCGCCAAAAAGCTGCTCGGCAAGGCCGAGAAGATGATTAAAATTCTCGCCAACGGCGAACTGACCAAGGCGCTGACGGTCAAGGCGGAGAAGTTCTCTGCCGCGGCCCAGGCCAAGATCGAAGCCGCCGGCGGGAAAGTCGAAGTGGTCGAGTAACACCGGGAGAAACGGGTAGAAAATGTTGACGGCATTTCTGAATACGCTGAAAGTCAAGGAGCTGCGCAATCGCCTGCTCTTCACGGCACTCATTATCGTGCTGGTGCGGTTTGCGAGCAACATCCCGTGCCCCGGAGTGGATCCGGCGGCGCTGGAGAAATTCATCACTGAAGTTACCGCCAACAGTTCCGGTGGGTTCATGGCACTGATCGACCTCTTTTCGGGCGGTGCGCTCGCGCACTTCGCCCTGGGAGCGCTGGGGATCATGCCGTACATCACCGCCTCGATCATCATTCAGCTTCTGGTCCCCGTGCTGCCCCAGCTCGAGAAGATGCAGCGCGAAGGTGAGACGGGGCGCCAGAAGATCAGTCAGTACACCCGTTATCTGACGATTATTGTCTGTATTGTTCAGGGGGCGATGGTGGCGGTTGCGATGGTCAATCCGAGCAAGCTCGGGCTGCCCAGTCCGAGTGAACCGCTCTTCATCGGCTCCAAGGCCGTGTTCATTCCGATCACGGTGCTGGTGATCACCTGCACGACGATGGTTTTCACCTGGCTCGGCGAGCAGATCACCGAGCGGGGCATCGGCAACGGTGTCTCGCTGATCATCACGATCAACATTGTCTCGCGGCTGCCGCATTCGGTGATTGAACTCATCGACATGGCGATCAAGGGGCAGACGCCGGATGGCGGAACCTTCCGTCCGGTCCAGCTGCTGCTGCTGCTCGCCGTGTTCTGCGGTGTGACCGCGGCGACGATCCTGCTTTCGCAGGGATACCGCCGGGTGCCGATTCAGATGGTCCGCAAGACGGTCGGCAAGCAGATGATGGGCGGCTCGACCTACATGCCGCTCAAGGTCAACTTCGCCAACGTCATGCCGATCATCTTCGCCGGTGCGCTGCTGATGTTGCCGGAATACTTCTTCCAGTACATGGCTGCGCGCGGCGACGCGAGTTCGATCTGGCTGAAGCTGGCGATGTTCTTCCGGCAGGATGGTGCGGGCTATATGGTCACCTACGGTCTGCTGATTCTGGCTTTCAGCTTCTTCTGGGTGGCGAACCAGTTCAATCCGATTCAGATCGCCGACAATCTCAAGAAGGAGGGGGCCTACATCCCCGGCATCAGCCCCGGCCAGCCGACGGCTGACTTCCTCGATACGGCGATGACCCGGGTGACGGCGGGCGGCGCGGTCTTTCTGATGGCGCTGGCGCTCTTCCCGATGTTCCTCTACAACAGCTTCCGGATTCCGTTCATGGTGGCCCAGTTCTTCGGCGGCACCAGTCTGCTGATCATGGTCGGCGTGGTGCTCGATACCATGAGCCAGCTGGAGTCTCATCTGACCATGCGTCATTACGAGGGATTTCTCAAGAGCGGACGGCTGCGCAGCCGCAGCGGCAACTGACGCGCCGTTGGCCTTTGTTCGAACTGTCGGACCGGTCCGACTGGGCGTCCAGTCGAAACCGGTCCTTTTTTTCATTGGACGAATGTTATGAGCAATGTGATTGCAATCGACGGTCCGGCGGCGTCCGGCAAGAGCACGATTGCGAAGCGGCTTGCCGAGCGGTTTCGCATCGCCTATGTAAACACCGGGAGTCTCTACCGGGCGGTGGCGCTGGCCGCGATGCGCGCGGGGGAGAAGCTCGATTCTCTGACTCCCGCGTTTCTTTCCACGTTGAAACTGGAGTACTGCCGGGACGATTCCGGGCAGTATGAGCTGAAACTGAACGGGGAGTTCCCCGGCGCCGCCCTCCGCGCTCCCGAGATTGCCGACGGGGCGAGTCTGGTGGCGACTCAGCCGGCGGTGCGGAATTACCTGCTGGAGGTCCAGCGTTCCTTCGCCGGAGCGCAGAGGATCGTCATGGAGGGGCGGGATATTGGAACGGTGATCTTTCCCGATGCGGAATTTAAATTTTTTGTGACCGCCACTCCGGAGGAGCGGGCGCGCCGCCGCCTCGCGCAGACCGGAGAGGTCGCCGACGGCGCGACGCTGGCGGAGGTGGCGCGGGCCATCGCGGAACGGGACCGGCAGGACTCCACCCGCGCGGTGGCTCCGCTGCGCCCGGCGCCGGATGCGGAAGTGATCGATACCACCGGCCTGACGATCGATGAAAACGTCGACCGGATTGCCGCGAAAATTGAAGCGAAAAGCAGGAGATGAGGGAACATGTATCACGAGATGCAATATCGGGTGCCCTACGCGGATACCGACCAGATGGGCGTGGTGTATTACGCGAATTACCTGGAATATTTTGAACGCAGCCGCACGGAAATGCTCCGTTCGGTCGGACTGCCTTACAGCGAACTGGAGAAGCAGAACATCTTCCTGCCGGTTTCAGAGGCCCACTGCCGGTATCTTGCGCCGGCGCGTTACGATGATCTGCTGACCTTCCGTTCCCGGGTCGTCGAGATCAAGGGGGTGCGCATGCGGGTGGAATCCGAGGTGCGGCGCGGCGACGAGCTGCTGGTGTCCGGGTATGTGGTTCTGGTCTGCGTCAACGCCGACCGCAAGGTGGTGCGCATGAGCCGGAGTCTGATCGATGCCTGTCAATGTTTTCTTGAAGCTCCGGAGAGTGTGAAATGAGTGAATATATCGATTTTTCTCTGCTGTACCCCATGAAGTTCGCCCCGATCTATCAGGCGCGGATGTGGGGTGGAACCCAGATGAGTGAAGTGCTCGGCCGCGAAGTTCCTGCGTCGGAGGATCCGATCGGGGAGTCGTGGGAGCTGGTGGACCGCCCCGACGAACAGAGTGTTCTGCTCAACGGCGCGCTGGCCGGTCGGACGTTGCACGAACTGCTCACGCACTACGGTCGCGAACTGGTCGGCCGGAAGGCGAAATCGGTGGAGCGTTTCCCGCTGCTGGTCAAGCTGATTGACGCGGGAGACCGGCTGTCGCTGCAGGTCCATCCGGACGAGGCGGCCTGCCGGGAGATCGGTAACGGCGCCGAACCGAAGACCGAAATGTGGTACATCATCGCCGCCGGCAAAGGGGCGCAGATCCTCGCGGGGCTTTCCGGCCGCGCGACCCGTCAGCAGCTGGTGAGCCGGCTCGATTCCCCGGACGTGGAAAATCTGCTCCAGGTCTATCCGTCGCAACCGGGCGACGCCTACTTCATCACCTCCGGAACGCTTCACGCGATCGGCGGCGGCAACCTGATTCTGGAGATTCAGCAGAACAGCGACACCACCTACCGGGTGAGCGACTGGGGGCGGGTCGATGCGCACGGCAAGCCGCGGCAGCTGCATATCGCGGAGGGGGTGCGTTCGATCAACTTCATGAACCGCACTTCGCCCCGCATCGCCGGTGTCTCCGGAACCGCCGGACACAACCGGAAGTTCGACGTGGTTTCGCTCTGCCCGTTCTTCGCGGTCAGCGATCTGCGTCTGGTCGGCGTCTGGAACGACGACACGGCGCCTTCCGGGAGTTTCCACCTGATCAGTGCGATCAACGCCCCGGTCCGGATCGGCCGCTCCGATGAGCCGGAGCAGATGGTCGAAGCCGCCGCCGGTGAGACGGTGCTGGTTCCGGCCTGCTACGGCGCTTACGTGGTCGAACCGCTCTCCCCCGGTGAAACCCGGGTGGTCAAGACGACGCTCTAATCAACACTGCTGAACCACGGATTTTACGATGAGCTATCAATTTATCACCGATCTTGAGAATGATCTGCGGAAGCGGTTCCCGAAATATCCGGCGGAACCGACTCTCACGCCGGACCGCTGCCCGGCCGGAATGAAGGGGGATTTCGCACTGAACTGTTTCCGTCTGGCCCGTTTCTGCGGCGGTCCCGCCGCGGCGGCGGAGGCGGTCGCCGGATATCTGAAAACCCATGCGGATGTGGAATCCGTGGAGGTGGTCAAGGCGTTTGTCAACGTCACGCTGCGCCCCGCCGCGCTCTGCCGCGATTCGGTGGCGAATGTCGGCGCACTGCTCGATTCCGCCCGGCTGGAAGAGGGCGCCCGGCGGCGCATTCTCATCGAATACTCCGCGCCGAACACCAACAAGCCGCAACATCTCGGCCACGTGCGCAACAACACGCTCGGCATGTCGCTCGCTTCGCTGCTCAAGCGGGTCGGTCACGACGTCATCGAGATCAACCTGGTCAACGACCGCGGCATCCACATCTGCAAGTCGATGATCGCTTACGAGCGGTTCGGCAACGGCTGCACGCCGGAGTCGACCGGAATGAAGGGCGATCACCTGGTCGGCAAATTCTACGTCGACTACAACCGGGCGCTGTCGGAGGAGATCAAACAGCTCCGCGCCTCCGATCCTTCGACGGAGGGAAAGAGCGACGAAGAGCTGTTTCTCGCAACCGAGCTCGGCCGCGCCACCCAGAAGATGCTGCAGCAGTGGGAGGCCGGGGATCCCGAGGTGCGCGCCCTCTGGAAAAAGATGAATTCGTGGGTGTTCGCCGGTTTCGCCGAGACCTACAAACGCATGGGGATCCATTTCGACCACACCTATCTGGAGAGCGAAACCTACCTGCTCGGCAAGGACATCGTCGCCGCCGGGCTGGAGAAGGGGGTGTTCGAAAAGCGCGAGGACGGCGCGGTCATCTGCGACCTCGGCAAGCTGGGGCGCAAAGTGGTGCTCCGCAGTGACGGCACCAGCGTCTACATCACGCAGGACATGGGGACCACTCTGCGCAAATATGAGGATTACCACCCCGAATCGATGATCTGGGTGGTGGGCGACGAGCAGAATCTCCACTTCCAGATGCTCTTTGAAATCATGAAGCGGCTCGGCTATCCGTGGGCGGATCAGCTCTACCATCTCTCCTACGGCATGGTCAACCTGCCGAGCGGGAAGATGAAGAGCCGCGAAGGCACCGTGGTGGATGCCGACGATCTCTTCGACGAGATGGCGCGTCTCGCCGCGGATGCGTGCCGGGAGCGGGGCGGCGAAGCGCTCAGCGAAACGGAGCTGGCCGAACGCAGCGAAATCATCGGGCTCGGCGCGCTGAAGTTCATGCTGCTGAAATTCAATCCGAAGACGACGATTCTCTTCGATCCTGCCGCGTCGCTGAAGTTCGAAGGGGACACCGGGCCGTACATCCAGTACGCCGCCGCGCGGATTCACTCGATCGAACGGAAGGCGCGGGAGCGGAAGATCGATTTCGACGCCGCGTCGGCCGACTGGTCGCTGCTCGGCCACGAGGCGGAGAAGGCGCTGGCGGTGACCGCCGGCTTCTATCCTGCGGTGTTGCGGACCGCCGCCGAACGGCGCGACTGTTCGGGGCTGGCGGAGTATCTGCTTGAATTGGCGAAGGCGTTCAACCGCTTCTACCGGGAGTGCCCGGTGCTGGCCGCCGAGAGCGAATCGCTGGTCGCCGCCCGGCTGGCGATGGCCGACGCGGTGCGCGCCATTCTCACCGACGGACTCAATACGTTGACGATCCGGGTGCCGGAGGCGATGTAACCGCGCCCCGGTTCCGATGGAAGGCGATGGTGCGGCGGAGCGCTTCGCGCAGCGGCACGGCGGCGGCGAGCCCGAGTTCCTCCCGGGCCCGGGTGACGTCCGGCACGTAGCGCGGCGCGGGGCCGTCGCTCCGCTTTCCCCGGATCTCCACATGCGGAACCGGCTCGAAGCAGGAGGCGGTCAAATCCGCCGCTTCGGCGATCGAAAAACTCTCCGGCGAACCGACGTTGTACGGACGGCCGGAGACTCCCTGAAACAGAATTGTCCAGAGCCACTCCGCCAGCTCCCCGGCGTAGAGCCACGAGCGGAAGGGGCGGCCGTCTCCCTGCACCACGATCGGGCCGCCCCGGAGGCCGTCGCGGAGAAAGTTGCCGATGGCGAAGTGGATTCCGAGGTTGAGATAGGGGCCGACAAAGGCGAAACAGCGCGGCAGCAGGACGGGGAGTCCGGAGGCGATGCAGAGCTGTTCGGCTTCGAGTTTGCCGCGCCCGTAAGCGGTGACCGGATGGCAGGGGAAGCTCTCCGGAATCCCTTCCAGCTCCGGCGGCTGGACACCGTAGACCGCGCCGGAACTGGTGAAGAGAAACCGTTCCGCCTGTGCCGTTTCCGCGAACGCGAGCATTCGCCGGGTGCCGGAGACGATGACGTCGTACATCTCCTCCGGCTGTTCGGCGAGCAGTTTCGCACTCGCGTCGGTGGCGGCGTGGATCACCAGATCGAAGGTGCCGGGCGGAAAGGGAAAGCTCCGGACATCCCCCGCGATGAACCGGAGGTTCCGCCAGTGATCGAACTCCGGACAGGCGGCGAGGAACCGTTTCGGGTCGCGCGAAAGCACCGTCACCTCCGCCTCCGCTCCGGAGGCGCGCAACGTGGTGAGCAGCCATTTGCCGAAGAAGCCGGTGCCGCCGGAGAGAAAGAGCCGTTTGCCGTCCAGCTGCTCGCGGAGATTCGGATTCATTGCAGAAGTTTCCTCCAGGTTGCAGGGGTCAGGAGAAGATCCGGCCTGGCCTGCTTCAGTTCCTCCTGTGAGCCGTATCCCCAGGTCACGGCGGCGGCGGGAATTCGGTTTTTGCGCGCGGCAGCGATGTCTCCGGGCGTGTCGCCGACCATGATGATGTGTTCCGGTGCAATGTCGAACTGTTTCAGCGCACAGCTGACCAGTTCCGGCTTGGTCAGCGTCTTCCCCGGCAGAATATCCGGAGAAAAGCTGCCGTCGAATTGTGTTTCCCAACCGAACTTTTTCAGGAGAAACCGCGTGGGACCCTGTCGTTTGTTGGTGACGACGGCCAGTTTCCTGCCTGCGTGTTTCAGTGCTGCGAGCATTGCGTCCGCCCATTCATACGGAACCGTACCGGGGAAGGGGGAGTTGTCGTAGCGGAACTTGAACTCCCGGATAATCTCCTCCTTCCGCTCCCGGCTGATGCCGGGAAACAAAATGTCGGTCATCTCCTGCAGGGATGGGCCGACGCGGAAGAGCGATCGGAAGCGGGGGCAGGAGAGGCCGAGCGTATCGAGCGTCTCCTGCCAGGCGAGGATGATATCCTCTTCCGAACGGCAGAGGGTGCCGTCCAGATCGAACAGGACAAGGCCGAACCGGATGGAAGCGGCGCGGTTCATGGGGTTACTCCTGCATATCCTGGACGCGTTTTTCCAGCATGGCGATGCGACTTTCATCCTCTTTGCGGATACCGGAGTAGTAACGGCGCTTGCTTTTGAGCCAGAGCAGTTCGAATTCGAGGGCGCGACGGAAAATTTTGTCTCCGAACCCGGTCGCATCCGCGCGGAACACCACCTTGCGGGTTTCGAACTTGTCGATCAGCCCCATCTGGGTCAGGCGCTGAAGAAAATCCCGGCTTCGGGCGGAAATTGCGCCGCCTAGGGTGTTCTTCAGCCCCTTTGCCCTGGTTTTGACGAAAGTGTTCCGGCAGATTTCGAAGAATCGTTCGCTGTCGACTTCGCTCCTGCCGCACCCCATGGAACCGGCGAGATCGACTCGTCCGACCGTGACTCCCTGAATGTTACCGATTTTGCTGATCTCCAGCATGGCGTCGAGATTCTGATAGCAGGTGATCGTCTCCATGTTGAAGTAGAACTCGATGTCGGCGGCATTGTCCGGCGCGATCATCGTCTCGATCATGTTGGCGTACTTCGTGAGCGCGTAGGGGGTTTCCACCATCGGCGCAATGATGCTGGCTACGCCGATCTGAAGGCAGTTGTAGACGTCGGTCACCGATTCTACGCCGCCGATCTTCATGATGATCGGCAATCCGACCGCCGAGGTGATGTCCTTGAGGCGCATCAATTCGGACATGCGGGCGCCTTCCGCTTCAAATTCCGCCTTGATCTGGATGCAGCCGCAGTCGTCCCGCAGGGAACGCAGCACACCGATCATCTCTTTTTCCAACACATTCATGGCAGCAAATCCTATTCTTCCGGTTCCGGTTCAACGATCATGTTTTTTCGGAACTCCTCCCGGTCGAGGAAGGGGTAGAGGTCCTCCAGAGGTTTGGAGATCATACGCCCATCCGGGAGCTTTTTCGAGGAGAGTTTCGGGGCAAACGGGAGGTGGTCCGGCATGCGTACCACGCAGAGAACCGGGCCTGGCAGGGAGAGAATCGCATCGATTTCTTCCGCGAGCTTCTCCTGACTGGAGAGTTCTCGGTCCGGAATTCCGAAGGCCGCCGCTACTTTCCGGAAATCCGGAAAACTCACGCCGCTCGGCCCGTCACAACCGATGAGTTCGTCACCGAAAAAGTTGGCCTGGGTCTGCTTGATGGAGCCGTACCCGTTGTTGTCCAGCAGAAAGATCTTGAGCGGCAGTTGCCGGTGAACTACCGTCTGGAGCTCCTGCAGATTCATCATAAAACTGCCGTCACCCGCGAGGCAGATGGTGGGGCGGCCATTGCCGAGACACGCCCCGATCGCCGCCGGCAGGTCGTATCCCATCGAGGCACAGCCGGAATTCCAGAACATCGCGCGGCCCGCCTTGACGATTCCAGTCTGGAAAAGTGCGACGCAGGCGGTCCCATTTCCGGCGACGATGTTCCAGTCGGCGGAGGCACAGCGGGTCAGTTCGTACATGAAGTGGTAGGGATTGATGAGATGGTTCCAGGCGCGGTGTTCGGCGGTGTGAGCTGGATAGCGGCGTCGGCGTTCGCGGCACCAGGCAAGCCACTCCGACCAGTCCGGTTTCTCTGCGTGACGGGGCTGGAAAAAGGCGGCGAATTCCGCGAGGAATTTCCCCGCATCCCGCTGGATCGCCAGATTGGGCCGGAAGAGTTTTTTCTTCAATTCCGCGGGATCGATGTCCACCGAGACCTTGACTGCGGCACGGCAGGTACTCGGCCAGTTGTAACTTACCTGGCGGATGTTGTTGCGCGAACCGATCGAGAGGACCAGGTCGGCGTTCTGCAGAACAAAATTTCCCGCCCGCTGCCCCTGCGTGCCGATTCTCCCGGCGTAAAGGGGGTGATCCGTCGGAACGATTCCGATACCGTTGAAGGTGGAGAGCAACGGAATTTGAAGCTGTTCGGCAAGTTGAAGAAACGCCTTTTCCGCTCCGGCGATCCGGATGCCGGCTCCGGCGATGATTGCCGGGCGTTTCGCCTGCCGGAGCAGTTTCCATAACTCCTCCGGGTTCCATGCCGGTACCGGTGCCGCCGGAGGCGGTGTGAAAGCGCGAAGTCCGTCAGGATCGATCAATGCCCCCTGTACATTCAGCGGAATATCCAGCCAGACCGGGCCTGGTCGCCCCTCCTGCATATAGTAAAGCGCCTTTTCCAGCTCTTCGCGGATCGATTCCGGCTCGGTGACCATGGCGGCGTATTTGGTCACCGGACGGACGATGTCGACGATGTTGATCTCCTGATCGCCGAGCTGACGCAGCCCGAGTTCCGGACAGGAGCGGATGGTCGTTTCGAATTTCACCTGGCCGGAGAGATAGAGTACCGGAACCGAATCGAGCCACTGCCCGATGACGCCGGTCAGCGCATTGGTGCCGCCGGGACCGGTTGTAACCGATACCACCGCCAGGCCGCCGCCCGCACGGACATACCCTTCGGCGGCGATGGCGCAGGCCTGTTCATGGTGTTGACAGACCGGAATCAGCCGTTTTTCGCAGCGCAGGGCGTCGTTGAGGTGCATCGCCCCGCCGCCGGTGACCAGAAAGACATGCTTTGCGCCGCGGTCGGCCAGAGTCTGAAAAATGTAATCGGCTACTCTCATGATTTATTTGCTCTTTCTGCAGAAATTTCGTATGGTTTCAGCCATGTAGGCGAGTTTTTCCTCCGTCATGCCCGGATAGAGGCCGATCCAGAAGGCGTCATTCATGATCCGGTCGGTGGCGGTGAGCTCGCCGACGATCCGATACTCCTTCCCTTCGGTGAGCGGCTCGAAACAGGGGTGGCAGGTCAGGTTCCCGGCGAAGAGGTTGCGGGTCTGAATCCGGTGCTCCTCAAGGTGGCGCGTAAGATCGGTGCGGGTGAACTTCACGCCGGGCGACAGCGTGATCAGAAAGCCGAACCACGAGGGATCGCTCTCCGGATAGCTGCGGCACAGCTCCAGCTCCGGCAGGTCGCTCAGCGCCTCGAAAAGAAAGCGGAAGTTCCGCCTCCGCTCCTCCCCGAACTCCGGCAGCTTCTCCAGCTGCGCGCAGCCGACCGCCGCCTGCATGTCGCTCACCTTGAGGTTGTAGCCGAACCGGCTGTAGACATATTTGTGGTCGTACCCGGCCGGAAGTTTGCCGAATTTGCCGGTGAAGCGGCGGCCGCAGACCCCGTCTTCGCCGGAGTTGCACCGGCAGTCGCGCCCCCAGTCGCGCAACGAGCGGGCAATCCGGTAAAGCTGTGGATTGTCGGTGTAGAGCGCCCCCCCTTCGCCGGTGGTCATGTGGTGCGGCGGGTAGAAACTCGACGTGCCGATGTCCCCCCAGGTGCCGGTGAGACGCCCGGCAAAGCGGGAGCCGAGGGCGTCGCAGTTGTCTTCGATCAGCCAGAGGCGGTACTTGTCGCAGAAGGCGCGGACCGCGTTCAGTTCAAAGGGGTTGCCGAGCGTGTGGGCGAGCATTACCGCGCGGGTCCGGTCCGACCGGGCCTCCTCCAGACGCGAGACGTCGATGTTGGCGGTCTCCGGTTCGACGTCGACGAAGACCGGCACCGCCCCGTACTGGAGCAGCGGCGAGACCGTGGTCGGAAACCCGGCTGCGACGGTGATCACCTCGTCGCCGCGGGCGATCCGCCGCTCCCCGAGCTCCGGAGCGGTCAGCGTCATGAAGGCGAGCAGATTGGCCGAGGAGCCGGAGTTCACCAGCAGGGCGGACTGTATGCCGAGGTACTCCGCCAGTCTCCGTTCGAACTCCCGGGTGTAACGCCCGGAGGTGAGCCAGAACTCCAATGCGGAATCGACCAGATTGACCATTTCGCGCTCGTCGAAGACCCGTCCGCCGTAGTTGAGATAGGTGACGCCCGGTTCAAACGGCGCGTTCTGCGCCGGAGCGTGAATCAGTTGGTAATATTCCCGAACCTTTTCGAGAATTTCATCGTGAAGCTGCTGTTGCTGTGAAGTCATGCGTGTTTCCAGAATTTTGTCCAGGGGGCGCGGCCGGTCTCCCAGAGGTGGTTGAGCAGGGCATACTCCCGCGGGGTGTCCATGCACTGCCAGAACGATTCGTGGCGGTAGGCGGCGATATTGCCCTCCTGCGCCGCTTCGAGCATCGGACGCTGTTCAAGAAACGCATCTTCTCCGGTGAGGTGGCGCTTGACGAACTCCCGCTTCATCACCATGAAGCCGCCGTTGATGAAGCCGCCGGCCTGAACCGGTTTCTCTTCGAAGTTCGATACCGTGTCGCCGCTGATCTGCATTTCGCCGAAGCGCCCCTCCGGATGCACCGCCGAAACGGTCAGAAGTTTTCCCTCCCGGCGGTGCAGGGCGAGCAACGCCGCAAGATCGATGTCGGCAACGCCGTCGCCGTAGGTGAGGAAAAACTCCGGCTCTTCCGGGCGCAGATATTTCGCCGCGATGGCGACACGGCCGCCGGTTTTCGTATCGATGCCGGTGTCGGCCAGCGTCACCTCCCACCCCTCTTCGGGAATGTTGTCGTGAAACCGGACCTGGTTGGCGCTGCTGCCGAGCGTGATCGTCACATCCGACCGGTGGGCGTGAAAGTTCATGAAGTAGTCGATGAAACATTCCCGCTTGTAACCGAGGCAGAGGATGAAGCGGCGGACGCCGAAGGCCGCGTAGATGTGCATGATGTGCCAGAGAATCGGCTGTTCGCCGATCGGCACCATCGGTTTGGGGAGCAGTTCGGTGACATCCCGCAACCGGGTGCCCCTGCCGCCGCAGAGAATCATTGCCGGCGGCATGACAGAGGTTTCATTCATCGAGGGACCTCCTTATTCCTTGTGTTCGTGAGTGGCCATGGTTTCACATTCAATCAGCTGGATCAGCAACCCGTTGACCAGATTGACGCTGTCACCGGAGACGAAGTAGGTCTTGCCGCCGATTTCGGTTTCGAACTGGAGGAGCTGGTTTTCCTGGAGCCGGTCGGCCAGTTCGAGCACCTCGTCGGCGGAGAGGGGACCGGGCAGCGGTTTTCCCGGTGCCGCCACGGCAAATTTCCGGTCCTGCACGGTCACGACGGAGCGATGGCTGTCGACAAAATAGAGTTCATGCGCCGGATCGAGGGTGTTTGCCCGGAGCAGCGGCTGAAGAATGCGTTCGAACCGCAGTTCGAATCCGGCGGTGCCGAGGAACTCCCCGGCGGGCGTGTACAACGGATATCGGCAGTAGATCCGGTATTTGCCGATGTTGCCGGCATAGGGGGCGGACCAGATGATTTTCCGATCTTTGCCGGTGTCGCCGATCTGCTTCCAGAGCTCGACGGCGGCCGGCGAGGCGGGATCCTCGTAGGAACCGGGGTAGCTGTAGCGGACGTTGTTCGCCCACTGCACCAGCAGCCGCTGGATCATCGTGCCCTGTTTCAGCAGCAGCCGTCTGCCGCCGCGGCTCTCGTTGATGTCGTGGCTGGCGAGATCGTAGGAGAGAATCTTGCTGCAAATGTCGACGAACTGCTTCGCCCCGAGCGGCCGCAACTGGACGCCGTTCGGAGGATCGGCGGGGAGCCGGACCATGTAGTCGAGATTGATCGGGTAACTGTAGGAGGCGGCGCGGACCATCCCCGGCGGAGAGGTCTCCGGCGAGCGGAATGCACTGTTGTCATAGAACCTGGAATTCTGTTCGACCGGCTCCTGCATGTCCTCGATGAGGTTGTCCGCAAAGAGCAGCAGCTGAGCCTGCACCAGCACGAAGTTGTGCGCCACCGCCGCGGCGAGGTCGTCGGTGTAGGACTGTAGCTGCAGCCGGTGTGTCAGATTGGCGCTGCGCTCCTGCTCGAGCCGGTTGGCGTGGTCGTAGACCAGAAAGAGCCAGCCGCAGAGTGCGAGGAAGAGCGCGCCGACGATCAGGATGGTTTTGATCCGGTTGCGGTAGATTATCCGGAAAAGTTTCTGCACCGGATTGTCCGGCGCCGCCGAAACCTCCTCGTCGTAAATGAGGTGGCGGACGTCGTCGGCGAGCTCCCGGACGCTGCCGTACCGCTGGGCCGGATCCGGGTGAACCGCTTTGGCGATGATTGCGCGCGCCGCCCGGGAGATCTTCACCGCCGGCAGGTAGTGCTGGCAGTGTTCCACCTCGGAAATGCTGCAGCGGGTGAGATTGCCCACTTCGGAGCCGTCGCTCACGCCCCGGCGCAGCGTCACCATTTCAAAGAGCACCATACCGAGGGAGTAGACGTCGATCTGCGGCGTCACCAGCCGCGTGCGGAGAAACTCCGGCGGCAGGTAGTTGGGCGTGACGTTGAGCCGCTCCGGAACCGAACCGGCGAGCCGGGCGCATCCCCAGTCCATCACGTAGACTTCGCCGTACTGGCCGAGCAGGATGTTTTCCGGCTTGATGTCGCCGTGGACGATCTTCCGGCTGTGACAGTAGTCGATCACCTCGCAGATCTTGAGAAAATATTCCAGCCGGGAGGCGAGCGCAAGATGTTCTTCGCGGGAGCTTACGGTGTGGTCGTCGTAGGAAGCGCGGAGCTTGACGATGAAACTGTTGAGCGAAGAGCCGTTGATGAGCTTCATCGCCACCTGCCAGTAGCCGTCTTCGCCCTGCGCCATCGCGTAGACCGGCACGATCGAAGGGTGGTCGAGCCGGGCGTTGAGGCGGCACTCCTCGATGAAGGCGCGGACCGCCCCCGGGTCGTCGCGGAATTTCGCGTTGAGCGTCTTGACCGCCACCACCCGGTCGAAGAGCGTGTCCTTGGCCTTGCTCACTTCGCCGACGCCGCCGGAAGCGAAGGAGCAGATGAATTGAAACCGTTCTGCAAACGAGGGATCCCGATTTTCCGGCAGTGCTCCGGAATCCGGGAAGAACGCTTCGGATTTCTCCTTGTTCTCCAGGACGACCGTCACATCCATCTCCGCATCGGTCTGCCCGTCTTCTGTTCTCTTCTCCTCCATGGCGGCCTCCTTTCAAACGCTCCTCCTGCCCCGTTCCGGGTACAGCTGTCCTCCTCTGTTTCCGTAAAGTGTTCCGCGCCGGCGGCCGGATTGCAGCAGTTCAGAACCCGAGGTTGACGCCGATCGCCTGAAGGAAGACGAACATGATCACCACCGGGGCGAGAAAACGAACCAGCAGCCCCCACAGGGTCATCACCGTGAGCCCGTGGTTGCGCGAAGTGCGGTAAAGGGGTTCCCCGCGGAAGCCGGAGAGCGAGGTGATGAGGTTTTCATCCACCTCCGGCCCGGCGCCGCGCCGGAGTTCCCGCCCCGCTTTGCGGGCGGTCCAGATCCAGCCGACGAAGATCGCGGTCAGCATGCCGGCGATGGGCAGCATCCAGTTGCTGGTCACCTTGTCGAGCAGATCGAACCAGCTGCCGCAGAGCGCGATGTTTTCCGGCAGGAAGATGGCGGAGAGCGCCTGATGCACGCCGGGAATGCTGTTCCAGTCGCCGACGCTGACGCAGGCGAGACAGCCCAGCCCGCCGATCGCGACAAAGCAGAGCAGAACCGCCACTTTGCGGCTCATGTGAAACTGGTCGATCAGGAAGGTCACGCCGCTCTCGAGCAGCGCCGCCGCGCTGGTCAGCGCCGCGATGGTCAGCATCAGGAAGAAGAGCCCCGCCCAGAGCCAGCCCATGCCGCCGGGGAAGTTGTTGAAGGTTGCCGGCAGAACGTTGAAGATCAGACTCGGCCCCGCCGCCGGATCGAACCCCATGGCGAACACCGCCGGAAAGATCGCCAGCCCCGCCAGAATCGCCACGCCGGTGTCGAGCACGATCACCCAGAGCGAGGCGCTGAAGATGTTTCTGTCGCGGCTGAGGTAGCTGCCGTAGGTGATGGTGATGCCCATCCCGAGGCTGAGGGTGTAGAAGGAGTGGCCGAGCGCTTCGAGCGCTCCTGCCGTGCTGAGTTTGGAGAAGTCCGGCGTCAGGAAGAAGGCGACGCCGTTCTCCGCTCCCGGCAGGGTGAGGCTGCGGAACACCAGGGCGACCAGCAGCAGAAAGAGCGCCGGCATCAGGATCTTCGACCACCGTTCGATGCCGTTGCGGATTCCTCCCCAGACCATCAGCGCCGAGGCGCCGAAGAAGACCAGGTGCCAGAGGACCACCCGCCCCGGGGAGTGGATGAAGCTGCCGAACGCATTCCCCGCGGCTTCGACGCTGTTGAAGTGCAGTCCGCCGGTGAAGGCCTTGACCGTGTATTCGACGATCCAGCCGCCGACGACCGAGTAGTAGGAGAGGATCAGCATCGCGGTAATCAGCGAGAAGAGTCCGACCGCGGCGAACCCCATCGTGAGCATCATGACCGCCGCGATGGCGGCGACGACGGCGAAGCCGAAGCTCCCGGAGCAGGAGAGCAGCAGTGCCGCCGCCAGCAGGAATCCGCCGATGATATCCGCAAACCGGGAGCGGCGGAGCTGAAGCGCCTTGAAGGCGCCGTAGGGATTCTTTCTGGTCCGCCGGCCGATGACGATTTCGCAGAGCATGACCGGCATGCCGACCAGGAGGATGCAGAAGAGGTAGACGAGCACGAAGGCGCCGCCGCCGTTCAATCCGGTGATATAGGGGAATTTCCAGACATTCCCGAGCCCGACCGCGGAACCTGCGATCGCAAGAATGAATCCGATCGAGCTGCCCCAGCTCTCTCTCTTTTGCGTTTCCATGGAACTCCTTTCCCGGGAATTATTCACACATTCATCTCTTTACTGTACCAGCGGGAAGCGTTTTTTTCAACCGCGGAACGGTTTTTTCCGCGCATTCCTTGTGAAAAAATGAATTGCGGGTTATATTATCCACTGCTTTCGAGGGGGATCTGTTTCATGGAGGCGCACGTATGGATTTCGAAGCACTGAGGGAGCGGCTCAACCGCAATGACCGGTTCTGCCGCATGAACGGGATACACCTTACGGTCATCCGTTCCGGTTACGCCGAGGCGGAGCTGGAGATCACTCCGGACAAACTCAACGGACTGGATCTCGTGCAGGGCGGGGCGATTTTCACACTCGCAGATCTCGCCTTCGCCGGTGCCGCCAATTCTGGCGGAATCCCGACTGTGTCGGCGTCGGTCAATCTCTCCTTCATCCGGCCGGGCACCGGCACGAAGTTGCGGGCGGTGGCCTCCGAGGTGAGCCGCGGCCGCCGCACCGGTGTCTACAGTGTCCAGGTGTTCGACGGCGCCGGGAAGATCGTCGCGCACGGCTCGATCACCGGATTCGCCTTCGAACCGCGCCCGACCGCGTAACTGCAAGAAGGAGCTTGTCGCATGGGGAAACTCTCGTTTGCCGTCAAGGGGATGCACTGCGCGGGCTGTGCCGCCTCGGTGGAGCGCGCCGTGCGGAAACTGCCGGGCGCGTCGGATGTCTACGTGAACTTTGCGGCGAACCGTCTGACGCTCGAAGCGGCGGCGGAACTCTCCGCCGGGCAGGTGGTCGAGGCGGTCCGGTCGGCCGGATTCACCGCGGAGCCGCTCGGCGGCGACCCGGCGCGGCTCGAATTCGATGTGCGCGGGATGCACTGCGCGGGCTGTGCCGCGTCGCTGGAGAAGGCGGTCGCCGCGCTCGACGGCGCGTCGGATGTCTACGTGAATTTCGCGGCGAACCGGCTGACGCTCCGGGCGGAACCCGGGCGGCTTTCCCCCGAACGGGTTCTCGAAACCATCCGCGCCGCCGGATTCGAGGGCGCCGAGAGGAGCGATACCGCCGCGCCTGCCGCTTTCGAAGAGGATGTCGCGGCGGAGCGCTCTGAGACGCGCCGGTTCATCGTCGCCGCGGTGTTCGCGCTGCTGCTCTGCTACGTGGCGATGCACGAAATGTTTCATCTGCCGTTCTTTCCGCTGGCGCCGGGTTGGCTGGCACTGCTGGAGATCGTGCTGTTGATTCCGGTGGTTGCGGCGGGGTTCCGCTTTTACACCGGCGGATTCCGTTCGCTGTTCCGGGGGGAGCCGAACATGGACTCCCTGATCGCCTGCGGCACCGCCGCCGCGACGGTCTACAGTTTGTGGCTCTGTTTCCGCGGCGAGTTTCACCCGCTCTACTTCGATACGGCGGGGATGATCGTCGCGCTGATCATGCTCGGGAAATTTCTGGAGGGGCGCGCCCGCCGCCGCGCCTCCGGAGCCATCCGGGAGCTGATGAACCTCGCCCCCGCGACGGCAATCCGGCTCGAGGAGGGGGGCGAGCGGGAGATCCCCGCGACCGGAATCCGGGTCGGGGATCGCCTGCGGGTCCGGCCGGGGGACCGGATTCCGGCCGACGGCGTGGTGGAGTCCGGCGAAAGCGACGTCGATGAGTCGATGCTGACCGGCGAAGCGATGCCGGTGCTCCGCAAGGCGGGCGACCCGGTGACCGGTGCGTCGATCAACGGCAACGGTTCGTTGATCATCCGCGCCACCCGAATCGGTGGCGATACGGTGCTGGCCCGGATCATCCGGCTGGTCGAGGAGGCGCAGGGGTCGCGTCCGCCGATTGCCCGGCTGGCCGACCGGATTGCCGGGAAGTTCGTCTGGACGGTGATCGCCATCGCGCTCGTGACCTTTGCCGCCTGGTTTGCCGCCGGGGCCGGGTTTGCCGCCGCACTCAGCTTCGCGCTGGCGGTGATGGTGATCGCCTGCCCCTGCGCGCTCGGTCTGGCGACGCCGATCGCGCTCATCGTCGGCATCGGGCGGGGCGCGAAATCGGGCATCCTGATCAAATCCGGCGCCGCCCTCGAAACGGCGGGGAAGACCGGCACCGTGATCTTCGACAAGACCGGCACCCTCACCGTCGGCCGCCCGGAGGTGAAGGAGCTTTTTCTGTTGCCCGATGCCGGGTTTTCCGCGGAGGAGCTGTTCGCCGTCGCCGCCGGGGCGGAGAGCCGGTCCAACCACCCGCTCGCGCGCGCCATCGTGCAGGAGGCGGAGAGGCGCGGCGTCGCCCCTGCGGCGGTGGAGAAGTTCACCGCCCGTCCCGGTTTCGGCCTCTCCTGCGAGGCGGACGGGCGGCTCTGGCTGATCGGCAGTGCCCGGCTGATGCAGGCGGTGGGGATCGATGTTGCAGCGCTCTTCCCGGTGCAGAAGGCGCAGTCGCTGGTCTATTTCGCCTGTGACCGCCGCCCCGTCGGCGCGGTCGGCATCGGCGACCGGATCAAGCCCGGCGCGGCCGAAGCTCTGCACGAACTGCACGGACTCGGTGTCAAGACGGTGATGCTCACCGGCGACAACGCCGCCGCGGCGCAGTCGCTGGCTGATTCGCTCAAGCTCGATGAGTTCCACGCTGAACTCCTGCCCGGCGACAAGGCCGGATTCATCCGCCGGCTTCAGCAGGAGAACGGCGGCACGGTCGTGGCGATGGTCGGCGACGGCATCAACGACGCCCCCGCGCTCGCGCAGGCGGATGTCGGCATCGCCATCGGCTCCGGCACCGACGTGGCGATGGAGACCGCCGACGTGGTGCTCATGCACGCGGATCTCGCCGGGGTTCCGGCGGCAATCCGGCTCAGCCGGGCGACGATGCGGATCATCCGCGAGAACCTCTTCTGGGCCTTCTTCTACAACGCGGTCGGCCTGCCGCTGGCGGCGGGGCTTTTTTACGCGCTCTTCGACGGCCCCCGCCTCAACCCGGTCTTCGGCGCGATGGCGATGGCGGCGAGTTCGGTTTCAGTCGTGCTGAACGCGCTCCGGCTGCGCCGCTTCAAGCTCTGACCGCGGTTCCGGTGAAGGTCAACCGGTCGCCCGCCCGGAGCCGGACCGGTTCCGCCGGAATCCATTCGCCGTCCTTCCATGCCCCGGCGAGCGCCGCTCCGTTCCGGGCGGCGGATTCCGCCTGGAGCCGGAAGGCGGAGAACTCCGCTTCGCCGTGCAGAATGTGGAGCGTCTGCTGCTGCCCGGTGCGTTCAAACGTCCCCCAGACCGTGCCGAGCGACCAGAAACAGCGGAAGTCGCCGGAGAGGACCGGCCGGAATCCGATCATGCCGCGCACCATGTCGTAACAGAAGCCGCTGTACGCCTGAAGCATCGCGTAGGAGGCCATGCTGCGGGCGTAGTTGCTGCCGCATTCGATCTCGTTCCAGGGATTGCGGCGCCGTCCGTCGTAGCGGCGGCGGATCGCCCGGGCCAGCTCCTCGCCCTTCTCCGGTTCGCCGGTCATGACCAGATGGGCGGCGACGGCCCATTCGAAGCCGGTCATCGTCTCGGAGTTGTAGGGCAGCGGAATCACCGGCTTCTCCCGTCCCTCCGGCCAGACGCAGATGATGCAGCCGCCCTCGTCGTCGACCGAGAAGGTGCGCCAGGTGTTGGCGAACTCCCGCAACGAGGGGCGGAAGTTGTAACGGTAGATCGACCGGAGCGTGGAGTGAATCCGTTCCGGCGCGAGAATTTCGCCGATGCCGTAGAGCGAAGCGTACCACTGGCCGAGGTGGGCGTCGATTTCGCACCCTTCGGCGGCCTGGTATTTGATTTCGCAATGCTCGGCGTCCCAGTAGGGGTTGTGTTCCGCCGTTTCGTCCCCCTGCAGGAAGGGGAGAATCTGCGCGGGATCGTGGATGTCCACCGCCTGCTGGTAGTACTCCCCGTTGAAGAGGTGCTCTTCGCACCAGCGTTTCCCTTTTTCGAAGAGTTCCGCGCAGAACGTGCCGAACGCGGGGTCGCCGCAGTACGGAGCCATCTCCGCCGCCGCCTTGAGCGCGCCGAGGTAGTGGCCGGTGAGCCAGCCGGAGGGGCCGAACTGCTCCACGTCGAGCGTGTGGTGCTGTCGGCCGGTGATGACGCCGCTCTGTTCCGGATCCCAGCGGTCGGGGTTCTTCGAACTCCAGGCGTATTCGATCGCCTGCCGGACCGCGAACCAGATCGAATTGAGCCACTTCGTATCGCCGGAGATCTTCCACTCGCGGTAGATCTTCATCACTTCGCCGTAGGAGCCGTCGACGCAGGGGCGCATCCATCGGGCGCGGGCCCGGATGCCCAGCGGCAGCCGGAGCCGGAACTGCCAGCCGCCGTTCTCATCGAAGCCGTATTTCGCCTGCGATTCCCGGATCGACCGCTCGAGATCGGGGAAGAGCAGCGGCAGTGCCTGCGCGTAGTTCCAGACATGCTGGCAGGTGCCGGGGCAGGAGCCGCGTTCCGGACCGACCCCCTCCCACCCCCACAAGGTGCCGTCCTCCACCCGCAGACAGGTCGGCGAGATCAGGACGGAGAGGTTCGCCGCCGCCCCTTCGAGCGACGCCGCAGGAATCGTGCTCTCATGCAGAGCCCGGCGGAAGAGGAACACCTTCTTCCGGCTCTCCTGCCAGATGGGGAAGAATCGCTGTGCCGCGTCCGCCGCGTCGGAGCAGAGACGCGTGTAGTAGTTTTTCCAGCGGTTCTCCTTCAACCCGGAACGGCGCAGCTCCTCCTCCACGTTGGAATCCCAGGTGTTGCGCCGGTTCGGAACGTACCAACTGATCAGGAAGCGGACCGTTTTCCGCTCTCCCGGCGCCAGCGTGAAATGGGCTCCGAGCATGCCGCAGTCGCGCCGGGATGGGCTGATCCGGCCGGAGTAACTGCGGTTGCGGAACGCACCCGGCGTGTTGAGGTCGTTCCAGTAGACCTCGAGGAAGTCGCGCCAGCGCCCCCGGTACCAGTACTCCTGAAACGAGACCTCCTCCGCGTCGGTGGAGAGGGCGAGTTCGCCGTAATCGAAGGAGTCCGGGGCGAGGTTGTTGTTGAGCTGGAGCTGGGTCAGACCGTTTGTCCGCGTGACCCGGTTGTCCGCTTCCGGATTCTCCCACGGGTTGGCGAGTGCGCCGACGCAGCTGTAACGGTACGTGGCTTCAGAACTGTTTTCAAGCGTGATCTCGTAGAGCGCGACCGGGAGCGATGCGAGGTCGGATTCCCCGGGGACGAACGGGCTCCACGCCGTGAGGCGCACCCGGCCGGGGAAGCCGGGATCGGCGAAGGTGAGCTCCGCCGCCGGGAACTCGCCGTCGAACTCCACGTCGCGGAAGTGGGGGAGTCCGCAGAGCGTCTCCTCGCCGGGGCCCCAGCCGAAACCGTAATACATCGCGTCGTTCCCTCTCCGTTCGCCGGAGAGGTCGGAGAGCAGGTCGCCGTGGAGGATGCGGGCCGCTTCGACCCGGCCGTTTTGTTCGGCGCGGACGGCGAAATGGGAACAGCCGTTGCCGAGACCTTTCCCGGCGTGGTTGAAGATCTCCCAGTCGATGAGCCGGCCGTTGCCGGCCAGCCCGATGCATCCGGCGCCGATTCCGCCGACGGGGAACGAGACTTCGCGCAGAGCTTCACCTCGCAGTTTCATGGTAAAAAAATCCTTTCCTGGTTGAAATCTTCCGTCACGGATAGTATTATACCCGGAAATGGCCGAAAAAGGAATGGGAAAACAGGCCGGAAAGATATGATTTTATGCCGTTGACCGAAGAACCGCAGTGGCGCGCCATGCACAATATGGTCCGGCTGGAACTGCACCAGCTCGCCTTCGCCGATTTCGCCTGGCAGGGGCGGAACACCCACTTTTTCAACCGGCTCTTTCTGGTGCTGGCGGGAGAGGGGGAGGTGCGGAACCACACCGGCGGCGAACGGCTGGCACTGCGTCCCGGATTCGGCGTCTTCCTGCCGGAGGGGCTGGATCTCGGGTTTGAGTTCCGGCCGGGATTGCGGTTTCTGAGCTGTCACTTCAATCTTTCGGTACTGCCGGGCGTGGATCTCTTCGGGCAGGAGCGGCATTGCCGGGAGTTTCCGGTCGACCCCGGGGCGCTGGAGCGGATCATCGGGAACATCACTTCGCCGCCGGAGTGGCGGGCCTTCGGCGAGACCGAAGCGTTTCTCTGGAGCGTGATCGGGCATCTGCCGCTCCCTGCCGGTACCCGCCTTGCCGAACTTGCGGGGCTTGCCGGCCGTTACGGCGGGTTGCTCGGCTACATCCGGGAGCACCTCTCCGCGCGGCTGACGATCGACCGGCTTGCGGAGGTGGCCGGCCTCTCCCGGGGCAGATTGTCGCGCAACTTCTCGCGGGATTTTTCGATGCCGCTCAAATCGTTTCTGCAGAAGGAGCTGGCGGCGCAGGCCTCGCGGTATCTGCTGGGCTCTCCGCTTTCGGTGCGGGAGATTGCCGAGCGGCTCGAATTCAGCAGTGAGTACTATTTTTCGAACTTCTTCCGCCGCTGCACCGGCACGACACCCACCGCCTTCCGCCGGTCGAACCCCGGCCCCGTCTTCTGTCGGAAAGAGGAACCCGGCAGATAACGATAATCGAACAAATCCATGTTTTTCAAAATAA
>NZ_DBEXAY010000238.1:0-9909 GCF_048170485.1 Victivallis sp.
GAGTGGATGAAATTTTTTTGTTTTTTGTATTCTGCTCTTGACATTTACCGGAGAATAGGGTATAATTATGCTAAAAGATGAAATATTTTAATTAGCACTATTAGCATTACTGAGAATGATGAACGCCAAATCTGACAACACTACGCTTTTCGCGGAGACGCGGAATTATATGCTGAAAAAGATCGCTGAACTTCTCGCTGCGGGGGAGAAGAAGCTGCCGACGGAGCGGGAATTGGCGGAGGAGGTGGTGGCGAGCTACGCCACAGTCCGTCTGGTGATGAAGCAGTTGGAGACGGAAGGGTTCATCCGCAGGATCCGCGGGTCGGGGACCTATCTGGAGCCGGAGGCAGAGGCGTTGCTCCGGCAGAGTTCGATGCGGCGGCTCTGGTATTTCCGCAGTCCGGACGCGGATCAGCCGGAGCGGGATTACGGCAGCTGGATGCGGGGTGAAATCCGCAGGAGTGCCGCCGAACGGAACTGGAATCTCATGGAGGTGGTGGTGTTCACCCACAATGAATTCCTGGCCGGATTGTCGCAGCGTCTGAAACCCGGGGATGCTGTGCTGTATCTGCCACCGACGGAACCGATTTCGGTGCGGCAACTGGGGGAACTCTCCCGGTACGACAGCTTTCCTTTGGTGGTACTCGACCTGGAGTTCGGCGATGTTTCGATTGCCAACGTGACCAGCGACAACCGTCGCGGCGGCATGCTGGCGGCGCGACAGCTGCTGAAAAACGGCAGCCGGACTCCTCTGGTACTGCTCTGCGAACCGCATTTGAAGCAGCTGCGGTCGCGCCTGCAGGGATTTTGCGAAATCACCGAAATCGCCGGGATCACGCCGGAACTTCTCGATTGCGGCGTCTCCGTCAACGACGACCGCGTGGAGTTCGCCTACCGGACGTTGCTCGGGCGGCTGAAGCGCGGATCTCTGCCGGATGCGGTGTTTGCGATATCGGATTCGGGTGCATTCGGTGCGCTCCGGGCGATGCGCGAATGCGGTCTGGAGCCGGGGCGCGATGTGGGACTCATCGGATTCGACGGCGTCTCTGCCGGGCGGAAGATGACGCCGTCGCTTGCCACGATAGCGCAGCCGGTGGCGGGAATCTGCCGGACGGCATTCGACATTCTGGAAAAATGGGTTCCGGGGCGCCGCCCGCAATATCAGCTGTCGCCGGAGTTCTGCCCGGGGGAAACGCTTCTGCCGTTACAAGTCAACTGCAAACAGGAGGTTTTATTGTGAAAAGTGGCGGAATATTGGCCGCGGCTGTCTGTTTCTGGTGCGGGGTATGTTCTGTATCCGGCGGAACCTGGCAGTTCGACCGAAATGAATCCTGGTATGCGGATCGCGGTGTCGATCTGCGGATGGAACCTGCTGGATTGGTTGTCCGGATCCGTGAAAAACCTGATTGGAACAAGCCGCCTTTCACGTTCAATCTCCGGGAAAAACGCTCACTGAAACATCTCGGCTCTCCGGACCGCGTCGAGTTTGAAGTGGAACTGCAGGATGGCGGTGGTACTACGGTAGGGCTTTATCTCAAGGATGCCGCGGGGGAATTTTTCGCTTATCCGCAGCGTCCACTCAAGAGAGGGCTTAATCGAGTCGGCTGGAATGTCCGGCAGGAAGCGATTGGCCACTGGGGAAAAGGCGGAAACGGCAAAATCGATTTCCCGGTACGACTGGAGGCGGTGATTCTTCATCAGTATCCCGCTCAAAAATCCTCAACACTCCGGTTCCGCAATCCGGATGCGGAAGCTGTTCCCGGTGTAGATTCCGTTTTTCGTGAACTGAAACGATTTGATGATTCTGCCAAATGGCAAGGGGCTCGCAAACTTGTGTATGCACGAAAGGCGGATGGGCTGTTGGTGAAATCGTCTGAGTTGCCGTCAGAAGAGAAAAAGTGTATTATCGAGCGGATGCAGGAGGTTTCGTTTCCGCTTCAGAACATCGGTTCGCCGTTTGCGATTGAGCTGGATGTCGAACTGCTCTCCGGCAGTGGGGTCAATCTGGCTTTGGAATTGACGGACGCTGCAGGAGAAACTTTCGCGCTCCGGCAGAAAGCCGTGCCGGCGGGGAGAAGCCGTCTGGTCTGGAATCTATCTGCTGATATTTCCGGCAGCTGGGGGAAAAATAAGAACGGTAAAATTGATATGCCGATCATGCTGAATAGTATAACTTATTTTCAGTATCCGGCGAAAGAGGCCGGGGAAGTTTTGTTTCATTCCCTCGGCAAGTGGGAGGAGATGCGAGATATCGACTCCATTGATTTTGTTTATGAAACCGGTTCGCCGCTTCCTGTGTTGAAAGTGGGAGAGGAGCGGAAATTCGGGATGAAATTGACGAATGGTTTCCCGGCTGAAAATGACTTTTCAGTCCGGATTCTGTTGCGGAACTACCGTGGCAGACAATTGCGGTATGAGCGTGATTTTAAACTTCTTCCCGGCGCCAGTGTATTCTGGCCGCTTGCCTGGTCCGCGGAGAATGATCGCGGTGTCTGGCGTGCCACGATTGAGTTGACATCCCGCGATGGTCTCCGGAGCCGGCGTGATGGACGAACCAGCTTTGTTTATATGGAGCCGGCCGGTCCGAATAATGTGGATAATCCCGAGTTTATTCTGGGATACAATCTGCGCCAGCAGCGCTGGAGCTGGAATGACCAGAAAATCGAGGCTGCCGCCGCTGCCTTGAGTGGAGCAAAACTGCTCCGTACCGGATATACCTGGGAGGGGATTGAGCGAACGGAAGGAACGTTCGACTTCACCGATTCTGACAGACTTCTGGAACTTAACCATTCCCTCGGAATGGAGCACATGTTTCTGATTGGATACACGCCATATTTTGCAGCGCGCCCCGAAACGCGAAATACAGGGGACTGGAATGACTGGAACAAAAGTGTTCCGGATGACCGGAAACTGGAGATTTTCTGTCAAAAACTTGCCGAACATTATCGAGGGAAAATCCGCTTTTACGAATTCTGGAATGAACCGGATCTTGAGTTCTGGCGCGGCTCGCTTGAGGAGTATCTTGATCGGCTGCAAACTGTCTACCGCACCATCAAAAAGACTGATCCCGAAGCGTTCGTGATTTCGGGCGGCATTGCCAGCGATCTACCGCGCTCGAAGGCCGGTTTCCATAAGGGGCTGGTCGCGAAAGGCCAGGAATACTTTGATTTCCACGGCTATCATCAGCATGGGGATTTCGCGACCTATGAAAGAATTCTTGCCGGGCCGGTTGCGGAGTACCGCAAACAGCTCCGGAGCAGAAAACCTCTTTTTTTCACCGAGACTGGATTTTACATTTCCAACGGAAATTACATGCAGCAGGCGATCAATGTCGTCAAAAAAATCGTTCATGCCCGGGTGCTGGGAGCGCGCGGCTACATCTGGTTTGACCTGCGCGATGATGGATTCCTGCCGGGATATTGTGAACACAATTATGGACTTCTTACGCATGACTGGTTCCCGAAGGAGGGGTATGCTGCATACAATACCGTAAATCTCCAGCTTGCCCGGGCCCGACGGGGCGGTACATTGCTGAAAAACGACCGGACGACGGCTCACTGGTTCCGGGATGGCGGCGATCAGGTTGTCGTTATCTGGAAAACCAATGTAAAAGGGGTGGAAGAGCCTTTGACCATACGGACAGATGCCGCCGCAGCACGCTGGATTGACATCATGGGGAATCCCATGCCGGTTGAAGTCATTGCCGGACGTGTTACATTGCCGGTTCCGGAATTCCCCGGTTATCTGAGATTAGTGGGCACCAGGACAGCTCCTCTGCTGGGGGAGAGCATTGTTCGCGCTTCCGCAGACGGCATGGCTGCGGTTCCGGGGCAGGCGGCAGAGGTACGTTTTTCGGTTCGTAATCCG
Organism: Victivallis sp.; assembly: GCF_048170485.1. Classification (NCBI taxonomy): domain Bacteria; kingdom Pseudomonadati; phylum Lentisphaerota; class Lentisphaeria; order Victivallales; family Victivallaceae; genus Victivallis; species Victivallis sp. The sequence goes on from NZ_DBEXAY010000238.1 coordinate 3,868, forward strand.
CAGAACAAGGAGATGCCTTTTGCCTGGCGATGGCAGTTGCCGGAGGATGTACGTGCGGTTCCCGCCGAAGGGGAACGGAAGTTGGCTGCCGGGGAATCGGTCGATTTTTCCGCGATGGTGACAATTCCGGAACATGTCGCCGGAAATGCACTCCGGATCGCGTTGAATTATACCTTGGGAAATGAAAAAGGCCGATTGATTTTTCCGATCAACGTTGCGACTCGAATCGCGAAAGGTGAATATTCCAGGCAACCCCAGTTTCAGTTTCGCGACCGGGAACACATGGTCAGTCAGATGGAGCACAATCCCTACACCAGCCACCGTATCTGGAGTGGACCGGAGGATCAGAGCGCGGATATCTTTCTTGCCGCCGGAGATGGCCTGCTCAAGGTACGTGTCTGTGTTACCGATGACGTGCATGTAAAATCAAAAAATGCCGAAAATTGTTTCATGGAAGACGGGCTGCAGCTGGCTCTGGCGATCCCCGGACAACCCGGACATTGGGAATTTGGTTTTGCCGAGTTGGAAGACGGGGCGCCGGGAACGCATATCTGGATACGACCGGATGGGTTTTCCTCTCCTGATTTGCGACTGGCTGTCAGTCATCCGGCAAAAAACAGAACTGTTTATGAAATCGGCATTCCCATGGCGGCAATCGGTTTGACGCAAAAGCAGTTGAAGGCAGGGATCCAGTTTAATCTGCTGATCAACGAAAATGACGGCGAGGGGCGGGATGGATGGCTCCAGATTGCTCCCGGCATTGGCGAGGCGAAGGTTCCGGAAAAATATCCGTTTATTTTGTTCTGAGCAGAAGGGAGGTCACCATGAAAAGATATCCATTATTTACGCTAATTGAACTCCTCATCGTAATCGCGATCATCTCGATCCTGGCGGCTATGCTCTTGCCGGCGTTGAACAAGGCGCGAGCCAAGGCGCTTTCCACCTCCTGCATCAGCAATCTCAAGCAGTTCGGTACTGCCGAGGCGATGTATGAAGTGGACTACAAATGGTTGACTGCGGCAAAAGATGATTCCAATGCAGAATTCAAACAGGATCTCTGGCATCAGAAATTGGCCGGCTATCTCGGGAGAAGTGCTCCTGCAAGCTGGGACGAATATCGAAATTTTTTGAAAAAATTCCGCTGTCCGGCAATCCAGAAAGTGGGAGGAGACACATTGGGATACGGTGAAAATGGATTCGGTTGTCTCGCCATCTGGTCGGGGCTGACACCGTTCAAAACTACAACCGGGAACGCCCCTACCGATGCCAGTACCTGCTTTGTCCGTTCCAATTCCCGCGCCAGGAATATCGGACCGGAGCGGATTCTTTTCATCATGGACTGCGGCTATACGAATGATACCGCGTCCGGTTCCGTGGAAACCCGTTCATCCTTGCCGAATTCCAATTATTTGTTCAATAAGGCGGACGTTACCTATGACTTTCCGCATGGCCCCGGCATTATCAACGTCCTGATGCTCAGCGGGCATGTGACGACTATTCAATCGGAAGCACAGGTCAATTACAGCATGTATTTGAATTGATTTTATCAAAGATATCGGTATGTTGGATTTTCATTGCGCACGGGGGGCGTAGAAGATGCGGTTGAACCGCGTGAAGTTTTTTTCCGGCAGTCTGGCCAGCGCCCGGCCGGCGGTTTCTGAAGTGGTCCAGGCGTGATACTGCAACACGACGTTGGCGAAGGCTCCCGGCTCCAGTTCCCCGTTCAACAGCGGGTAGGGCCACTTCTCCGCCGGGTCGAGATAGCATTTCAACATCCGCTCGACCGCCCGTTCGATCGCCCGGAAACTTTCACTGCCCGGCGCGAAGAGATCGATCCCCTGCGCCTTGCCCGCCCCCACCGACCGGAAAATCATCTGCAACGCGAATGCCGAGTAGTGCCAGGAGCGCGTACGGTGGATCTCCTCCGGCAGAAAGCCCCGTTCGTCCACCGCCGCGACGATCAGGTTGCGGACGATTTTCAAATGTTCCGCCGCCAGCTCTTCGTTGCCGCAGAAGCGTGCGTAGGCGATGATCTGCGCGTGATAGGAGAGCCCGTGGTTCTGCTTCTTGCCGAAATCCTTCCGCGCCATCGGATCCTCGAGCAGCCAGCGGGTGTACGCTTCGAACCACTGCTGCAGGCGGCGGTACTCCTCCGGATGCAGGGCCGGAGACTCCTTCAGCAGAACGAACATGTTCACCAGATCGGCGAAGGCGATGGTGTCGATGATCCCCTCCACCCGCCCTTTGGTCCGGCCGGGAATCGCCTGCGCATACTTCATGTGCGGATTCATCCGGGTCGCTTCATCGAGAAAGAAAACGCGGATGAGCTCCCCCGCCTTCTCCGCCGCTTCCCGGTCGCGGTCGAAGTGCCAGAGCAACGCGCCCGCCGTGATCCGGCGGCCGACCTGGCTGATCTTCGTCTGGTCGTATGACCGGAAATCCGGATTGAACTGGCCGTCGCGCCGAATGTACGGCAATCCGTCCGGCCTGGCCGGATCCGGCCACCAGTAGGGGCCGCAGCTGGTGAAGTCGCGCGGATCACCGCCGGGCGAGGGGAGCTTTTTGTCGAAGGTGACGCTGATCGGCGGCTGTTTCAACAGGGCGCCGCGCTGTTTCCGCAGCTCGTCGAGCGCCCGTTTGGCCATCGGTTGCTCCGCAAGTGTCGCTTTCGTCGGAATGCGATTTTCGGGAATCGTCGGCAGTCCGGCGGCCAGAACCGCGGCTCCCGTCGACACGGCCGCCAGAGAGAATAGAAGTTTGATGTTCATCGAAGTTATTCCTGTTTTTTGACGCCGTAGGCGTTGAAGATGTCATCTTCGAAGTCCCCGGTGCCGTAGGGAATGACCTCTTCGCTGGTCATCAGCGAACAGTGTCCGTCGAAGAAGCCGACGCTGGCCCGGCGGTTGTGCCCGTAGAAGACGCCGCCGGTGTTGGTCGAGGTGTCGAGATATTTGTACGGCGTTGCGGAGCTCCGGACGACGTTCCACAGCCCCTGATTGTTGGTTCCCGCATCCACCGAGTATTGCCGGCTGGTGTCGATGTGCAGAAACCGGCGCGACGGGTTGCGGATCTGCGTGAGCTTGTAGGCGGAGGGATATTTGGCATTGCCGTTGTTGTTGTCACGGATTCCGGCGTCGTTCATGCCGTAGGTCCACAGCAGATTCTGGATTGTTCCGGGCAGACTGGGGCACACTCTCACCTGACCCGAAGAGTAGTAGGAGGTGTAAAGATCGGTAGTCTTTGCATGAACACCGAGAAGTTTATAAAGCTCGGAGTTTTTGTACCACTGAATGGAATAATTCCCACACATCAGCGGCACCGTGTAGTCCTGATGGCTGTCCGCATAGAGGATCTCCGCCTGAATCAGTGACTTGAGATTGTTGAGGCAGAGCGTGGATTTGCTGTGTTCGCGCGCCTTGTTCAGCGCCGGCAGCAGCATCGCCGCCAGAATCGCGATGATCGCAATTACGACGAGGAGTTCGATCAGAGTAAAGTATCGGCAGTTGGAGGGGATGGGCCGGTGGGTGCCGGGGGGCGTGTCCGCCGCCCCCCGAACCCCCTGCGTCCGGCAGGGTGCCGGTGCCGGATGCGGGTCAGCGGTCAGGCCGGGCTCGACGGCAGGCGCGGGCCGGTGGGTGTGAGAGCCGCGGAAATGCGAACGGCTCTTCCCGCTTTTTTGCGGAAAGACCCGTTCGTATTTCCGCTCACCTTCGCCGGGTGCCGAGCCGGTGCAAACTTGCGCGGGCGTGTTTGACTGCGGGAGTGTTCGAAGGCCGGGCGGTACGGGGAGATCTCCCCCGAACCCCTTTCTTTCCTGCCCGTGGAAGTGTCGGGCGGTGGATTGCGGGGGGAGTATTGGGCAGGTTCCGATTTTCTGTTTTTCTGTTTTTCGTCTCATGCTCTGTGCTCCTTTTCGCTGCTGCTGATTACCTCTGCGGAGGCGGAGCGCAGGAACCCGCCTCGACAAATTCGTAGTTTCGCTCATCGCTGTGGAACTCCGGCCCGTGATTGACCTGCTGCAGGAGAGTGAGCATCCCCGCCCGGCAGAAGCCCGGCACGTCGATCCGGAACCGCGAAAGCGGCGGATTGAGCAGTTCCGGGCGGTCGGGATCATCGATGCAGAAGACCGAAAGCTCATCGGGAACGCGGATGCCGTGTTCCAAAAGGCTGCGGCAAACTTTGTGAGCGATCAGCCGGTCGCCTACGATCAATGCCGTCGGCAGTTCCTCCTGGGAAAAATAGGCGTCGATCTCCTTCTGCCGGATTGCAGAGACGTTGATCCAGGCGAGGTTGACCGGCAACTGCCGTTTCCACATCGCGGCCATGAAGCTGTTGTACCGCTCCCGGTAGGGGAGGGATTGAAAATGGCCGACGAGAAACCCGAGGTTTCGGTGGCCGAGTCCTGTGAGATAGGCGACGGCGTCCTCGATGATCCGCTCGTTGGAGTAGCCGATGCTGAATTCGGAACTCTCCTGCTGTACCGAGCTTAACAGCAGAGCCGGAGTGCCTTTGCTCCGCAGCCGTTTCACCAGCCCCGCCGGAATTTCATTGCAGTTGAAGATCAGAGCGCCGTCGAGGGCATATTCCGCCGCCGCCTCTTCGATCTCTTCTGGGGCGCGGTAGATCGGCAGCAGGTCGCAGCGGAACTCTCTGCTCAATGTCCAGAGAGAGTTGAGCATCTGAATAAGATAGGTCGAAGCGGTGTTGTAGGCGACGAAAAATCCGATCCTGAACCGGTGATTCAAGGCGAGCGGATCGCTGGTGACGAAGGTGCCGGAGCCGCGGCGGCGGACGATGAGCCGCCGCCGGACCAGTTCATCCATCGCGGCGGTGATGGTGATGGCGGAGAGATTCCACTGACCGGCCAGTTTCCGATTGCTGGGCAGCCGCTTCCCCGGAGCGAACTCTCCGGAATGGATCCGTTCCGCGATCCAGTCCGCCAGCTGCATATACTTGGCATTCTTCCCTGTCTGGAGGGGAGATCCGGTTTGAATCATCGTCGTTCTCCTTATTTCTAAAAATAGTATACCGGAAAACGAAGAGAAAAGCAATAGAACATGTATAATTTTATTAAAATTAGTGTATATGTACACTTTTCGGCCGGATAGGGTGGAACCGGGAGCGCGAAATTGCTTCAAGATTCCCGCCGGGAAGATTGGTCGGCAGTCGCTTCGAAGACCTGCTGCCGGAACTCGCGCGGGGAAACGCCGCTCTCGCGCTTGAAGAAGTGGGAGAAATAGTATTCGTCGTTGAAATTCAATTTCCGGGCGATCTCCTTGATGGAGAGATGGGATTCGCGCAACAGCAGGGCGGCTTGAAGCTGGAGCTGATGCGAGAGGTATTTTTTCAGCGTGATTCCGGTATCGCGGGAGAAGGAGCGCGACAGGGTGCTGCGGTGCATGCCGGCGACTTCGGCCAGTTCGTCGATAGTGATTCTCGCGTGGATATTCTGTTCGATGTAGTCGAGCATCTTCCGGTAGCGGGAGGTGACGGCATTCTGAAAGGTCATTAAATTGCGGGGCAGAAAATCCGCGGTGATCTGAAAGAGCGTTCCCTTGATTTTGCAGGCCCGCTGGATGCCGTCGAGCGGCAGGCGGCTGATACGGTCAAACTCCTGAATGATTTCCGGTGCTGTTTTCCGCTCCATGTGCGGGAAGCTGAGGAAGATTTCGGAGAATGGAAGCAGCTGCAGATTGTAGTGAAACGCATAGAAGCAGGTCCCCGGCCGGAAATGGAAGGAGACCGGCACCCCGGCGCTGAAGAAGAAGAGCGTTCCCGGCTCCATCGGCAGTTCGCCGCCGAACATCGGCGAGCCGACCGTGGAACCTTGCCCGCGGGAAGAAATCACTGCGAAAATCCGGTTGAATGCATAGGTGTTGGAGGTAGTACAGTCAAAATCAGCACGAGAGTATTCGTAGAGTCGAATTGAGAGCAGATTGGCGTAATCGGTTTCTTGTGAAAAGAAGAAGGGAGCGTTCATAAAATCGCAAGTTTTTTCATGTTTTTTCACATTGTGCTAATCTAACTTTTAAGGTATAATAT
>NZ_DBEXAY010000239.1:0-29770 GCF_048170485.1 Victivallis sp.
TTTGCCTTTCTTTTCCATAACTCTTTACCATTCAAAAATTGTTTCCAGAACCGGACGGGCGGCCGACGCCCCCGCCGGAAAGGTGCCGTCAGGGCAGGATAACCGGTTTTTCTCCGCGCAGACCGTTGAGAAATGCGACCGCCGGCATGGCGCGACGCCCGGGCGGAGAAAGTTCAATGATCTCAATCGCACCGGAACCGCAGGCGACGATCAGTGCATACTTGTCCGCCTGCAACACCGTTCCGGGCTCCCCGCCGAGGTCGCGCCGCGGCAGTACCCGGGTCAGCGTCACCGGCATTTCGCCGCGGGTGGTCAGCATCGTACAGCTCGCCCCCGGCCACGGATAGTAGGCGCGCACCATCGCTTCGATATCATAGGCGCTCAACGCCCAGTTGATCCGCCCGTCCGATTTCCGGATCTTGGTGCAGACGGTGGCCTCGGTGTCATCCTGCGGCATCGGCTCGAGTTCACCGGCCGCGATCGAGCAGAGAGTGCCCGGCGTGATCTCGGCGGCAATCACGCCGAGTTTCATTTCGAGCATTTCACCGTATTCCCGATGATCGAGCGGCACCCGGATCGAACTGTAGATCGGGCCGGTGTCCAGCCCACGCTCCATCTTCATGAAGCAGATGCCGGTCTCGGCATCACGGTTGAGGATGCACTGGGTAATCGGCGACGCGCCCCGGTAACGGGGAAGCAGGGAGGCGTGAATGTTGACGCAGCCGAGCGGCGGCAACTCGAGGAAGTCGCGACGCAGAATCTGCCCGAAGGAGACCACCAGCACGAGATCAGGCTCCTTTGCCCGGAGTCCGGCGAGGAACTCCGGCGTGTTGACATTGGGAATCTTGTCAACCGGGAGCCCCATCTCCTCCGCGGCGGCGCCGACAGGGGTCGGCGTCGGCTTGCGGTTGCGGCCGGCGGGGCGGTCGAGCTGCGTGCCGACGCCGACCAGCCGGAGCTGGGGAGCGACGGCGACCGCCTTGAGGACCGGCACGGCAATCTGGCCGGAGCCGAGAAAATAAATTTTCGGTTGATTCGTCATCACATCTCTTTGCAAAAGGTGAAATCCGGTGCGATAATAAATATAAAACGCAATCTGCAAAAAAACGAGCCGTTTATGTTAAAAACTGTGAAAATTGCCATTTTAATGGGAGGAAATCTCGGAAATTCCGCGAAAATCTTCGAACAGGCCATCCGGAAACTGACGGAGAACGGCGTCCAGTCGATCCGGCAGAGCCGGATTTACCGCACCGCGCCGGTGGACTGTGTTCCGGGGACGCCGGATTTCTCCAACGCGGCGCTGACCGGAGAGTGGACCGGCACGGCAACCGATTTGCTGGCGCTGACCCAGCAACTGGAACGGGAGGCGGGCCGCCCCGCCCGACACTCCAGCCGGGAGTCGCGGACGCTCGATCTGGATCTGATTCTTTTCGGCGGGGAGTGCTTTGATTCTCCGGCGCTGACGCTGCCTCATCCGCGGGCGCGGCAGCGTCTGTTCGTGTTGGAACCGCTGGCGGAGATCGCGCCGGAAATGCGATTCCCCGATACCGGGGAGAGCGTGGCCGAAGCGCTCGCCCGGCTGCGGACGGAAGCGGAGGCGTAATTTCTCCGTCCCTCCGGGAGAAATGGAACGGTTTCGCAGAAAAATCCTGAAAAAAGCGGGCAGTCACCGTTGCGGCTATTGCAAAAATCGGAACCGGGAATATGTTAATTATAGAAAGTACTCACAGTTCCACCTACCCGGAGGATGCAGCAAATGGATGGGTTTCAATTTCCGACAGTTACCTTGTGGATCGTCGCCGCGCTCACCTGGATCGTGGTGATGATGGGAGTCGCACAGCTCTCCCGCTTCTATACAAAGTTCCGGGAGGCGCGCCGGGAGCTGGACGCCAATCTGCTGGGCATGGCCGGGCAGCTCAAGAAAATGCAGACCACGCTGACCGAACTACTGGTGGAACAGCGCCGGCTCACCCGGCTGCAGGTCGAGCTGCTCGACCTCAAACGCGCCGAACTGACCGGAGACTTCGAAATCGTCGAGGAACCGGTGGCGCCCGCCGCCGCCCCGGCGGAGAAGGAGGAGTCGCCGGAGCCGCCGCCGATCAAACGGCCGCCGGAGAAATTTCCTAAAATTATCTGATTTTTCCGACTTTTTACTGGACAATCGAGGGGAAATGTGATAAAGTACATCCGATAAGATGGGAAAACAGATTTTTATCTCTTTTACAACAACAATATTCGGGAGTTCGTCATCTATGAAAAAGTTCCTTCTGGCATTGACAATTGCAGGGTGCATTTTTGCCGGCGTTCCGGCGCAGGCCGCCAGCTCCGGCAGCGATTCGGAAATCGCCGAAAAGCTCCTGCTCTACATCCCGAACCGCCTGATGGACGCGCTGGACATGTTCACCGTCAACCTCGGCGTCGGTCCGATCGTGGAAGCTCAGCTGATGGCCACCCGCGCGGTCTGGGGCGGCGCCGGCATCGGGCTTGCGTACAAGGCGTACAAGGCGCACAACCGTCAGTACGGCTTCGGCATTGAAGAGGGCTGGTACTGGTCGTTCGTCACCATCAGCGATGAAAATTACAGCGTGGTGGACAGCACCCCGCTGGTCAAGAGATACATCGAAAACCGGGCCGGATTCCCCACCCCCGACATGCGGATCTACGACTTCTTCGAAGGCAAGCGGGACTACTGGGCCATCGGCGGTTCTCTCGGCTGCCTGGTCACCGGCGACCTCTACATTCACCCGGTGGAGTGGTTCGACTTCGCGCTCGGGTTCTTCTTCATCGACATCAAGGGTGACGATTTCACCTTTGACGATTTCCGGTAAATTCCGGCAAACAGAGAGAGGGGCGGGTATTTCCGGCGGAATCCGGGAGTACCCGTTCGACGTTTTATGGGAAACCAAATGGAGCAGTTTCACTGCCTGCGGTGCGGCAACTGCTGCCGCTGGCCGGGCGCAGTCCGGGTCGGCGAGGCCGAAATCGACGCGATCGCGGCCTATCTCGGAATTCCGCTGGAGCAGTTTCTGGCGGAGTACACCGAACTTCTGCCGGACAGAACCGGTCTGACTCTGCCGGAAAAACCGGACGGCAGCTGCTGCTTTCTGGAGGAGGGCGAACCGGCACGCTGCAGAATCGACCCGGTGAAACCGGTTCAGTGCCGCCGTTTTCCGGAGCACTGGAACTTCCCCGGCTGGGAAGAGGAGTGCGCAGCGGGCAGAGCGCTGGCCGCCGCAGAGAAGCAGGAGGCGGAAATCGGTTCCTCCGCAAAAACAAATGCCACAAGGGAGGCCTGAATGAAAAAACTCGGTACGATCATCGTGCTTTCCGGTCCGAGCGGGGTCGGCAAATCCACGCTGGTGGGGCGCGTCCGCCAGGCGATGCCGGAGTTGGAATTTTCCATCTCCTGCACCACCAGAAAGCCACGCCCCGGCGAACAGCATGGCGTACACTACTACTTCCTCGAGCCGGAGGAGTTCGAACGCCGGGTCGCCGCCGGAGAGTTTGTGGAGCATGCGCAGGTGTTCGCCAACCGCTACGGCACCCTGAAGTGTGAGGTGCTCGACCGGATTCGGAGCGGCAGTTCGGTCGTGCTTGACATCGACGTGCAGGGCGCCATGCAGATCCGGGCCGCCGCGGCGAACGATCCGGAACTGGCCCGCGCGACCGTGTTCGTCTTCATCGGGCCGCCCTCGGTCGCCGTGCTGGAGCGCCGGCTCCGCGGCCGCGCCTCCGACTCTGAAGAGCAGATCCGGCTGCGGCTGGAAGGCGCGCGGCGCGAACTCGCCTGCTGGAACAAATACGACTATCTGGTCATCAACGACGATCTGGATGTGGCGGCGGAGGAGATGACCGGGCTGTTCCGCTCCTTCGCGCTCCGCACCGCGGCGATTCCGGAGGATCTCTTCCATGAGTAAGCGCATCGTCCTCGGCGTCACCGGCGGAATTGCCGCCTACAAGGCGGCGGAGCTGTGCAGCACCCTGGTACGCAATGGCTTCACCGTTCAGGTCATCATGACGGAAAATGCCCGGAAGTTCGTCACGGAGCTCACCTTCCGCACCCTCTCCCGCCAGCCGGTGGTAACGTCGCTCTGGGAGGTGCCGGAGTGGCGTCCGGAACACGTGGCGCTGGCGTCGCAATGCGCTCTCTTCGTCGTCGCGCCCGCCACGGCGAATTTCATCGCCAAGCTCGCCTGCGGCATCGCGGATGACGCTTTGACCACCTTTGCGGCCACCTTCAACGGGACGACTCTGCTGGCACCGGCCATGAATCCGCAGATGTGGCAGCACTCCGCCTGCCGGGAGAACGTGGAGACCCTCCGGCGGCGCGGCGTACTCTTCGCCGGTCCGGCGGAAGGACACGTCGCCTGCGGTCCGGACGGGCCCGGCCGCATGGTGGAACCGGCGGAAATTTTCGAACTGATCACCCGTCTTCTGGAACGGAGTGCCGAATGACCCCTTTCCCTGCCGGCCGCCCCTCTCTGCTCGCTCCGGCGGCACTGCTCCTGCTGTTTGCCGGCGGCTGTACGGTCTATGTGACCTCGACGCCGGATGAGTCGGCCGGACCGGCCGTCACCGCTGTTGCGGAGGCTCAGAAAAAAGGGGAGGAACCCCCTTCGGCGCCGGCGGCTCCCCGTACCACGGAAAACAGAACGGAGCCGGAAGAGACGGAACCGGAAGACCCGCTCCCGCTCCGGGAGATGCTGGCCGCCGCCCGGCGGAATATGCTGGAAATTCAGACGATCGAGTCCCTGCAGGAGCTGGCGGGGGAACATGTCGGCAACGCCAGACTGCTCCAGATTCCCGGATTCATCGACGAGCAACGCACCTCGGTCCGGAGTTACGAAGCCGACCGCGACCCCCGGCTGAAACTGCTCGATGACGCCATCGCCTACAACGATCTGCTCAGCCTCCCGGCCGGAGTCGACATGACCGAACATCGCAGGAAACGGGCGGGCGAACTGCTCGACTATCAGATTGCGGCGCTCGCCTCCCGGCTGGCCGCCAGCCGGGCGCGCCTCAAACTCGCTCCGGAAGAGGAGGAGAGACGCCGGGAGGAGAAACTCGCGCTGGAGCTGCGCGTTCTCACCGGCCTCTCGGCCGAAGAGATCGCTGAATTCAGCGGCGCCTCGCTCGCCACGCCCGCCGCTCCGCCGGAACAGGCGGATCCGCTCTACATCACCGCCTCGGAACGGCGCTCCGAAAGCGCCGGCTTCCGCCTGGCACCATCGACCGTCCATACTCTGCGGCGGCTCTACCGCGACGACGCCGCGGCCGAAGCGATGCTCGCCGAGGCGCTGTACCGCCTGCCGCGCCGCCTGGCCGGCCACTCGCTGCAGGAGACGGAGGGATACGCCATGTACGCGATTCATCTGGCCAACGCCCTGGGGGCCGCCTTTGAGATCGACCTCGATCTGAAGCACCTCCGCGACGCATGGAAACAGGTCCGGCATGCCGGACTCAAACAGGAGCTTCACCCCGGGGAGAAAAAGAGCGCGCTCGAACTCATCGACGCCACGCTGGCCTGGCGGCTCGCCTGGTACCGGCTGCTGACCGATCTGGCGCTCCCGCCGGCCGGGAAACTTCCGCCGCCGCCCGAACCGGTGAACGAATCGGCCATTCCCGGCACGCTGGAACTGCTCTGCCGCCCGGGGGAGGTCAACGGCGGGCGGTCAGCCGGAGGACAAGCTGTTCCAAAATGATGCGCGGCTCCCCGCCGCCGGAAACCAGCGCCCGGCTGGCGTTCCGGACCGCTTCCAGGTTGCCGGCGAGTTCGGCGTCGGTGAAACCGGCCGCGCCCTCACAGGTTTTAAAGGCGCGGAACGGGTGGAGCTTGAGCAGAGGATTGTCGGGAAACTCCTTTTTCAGCGACTCCGGCAGAGAATCGAATGTCCGCGGCGTAACCCGGGTTAGCTTCAGCTGCTTCATCGCCAGACGCGTCTGAATCAGCTTCTGAAATTCGCCGGAGAGCGCATACATCAGCCGGATCTCCGGCTCCCCCTGCCGCAGCATGATATCCAGCAGCCGCAGTGCCCGGGGCCGGTCGCGCCCGACGATGGCGCCGGTAAACTCCCAGCTCACCGTCTCCGGCGTGCGGCTGCACACCTCGCGGCAGTCGGCGAGCGTGATGACCGCGGCATCGCCGACGTAACTGCAGAGCTTCTCCAGTTCGTTGCGGAGCATCCCCGAATCCCCGCCGATCGTCTCGGTGAGGAACTGGGCGGCGGCCGGTTCGAGAGACTTGCCGAGCGACCCGCAGATTTCGCGCAGGCTCTCCTTCCGGCCGTCGGCGAAACGGCGGTCCGTCGCCTTCACCGCGTTGAAGATCTCCACTGCCGCACCGGCACTTTTCACCGTTTTGCAGAACGACTTGCGCTGATCCAGACCGCCGCCGTCAATCAGTACGGAAAGTTCCGGCGGCAACGGCTGGGTGAGGATCTCCAGCACCCCCGCCACCCCGTCGCCCGGCTCCCGGGCGGAAAAGAGCTCCAGATCGCGCAGGTGACGGAGCCAGACCAGTTTGGAGTCGCACAGAAACGGCGGCGTCCGCAGAGCGTCCAGAAACCGGGCGATCACCTCGTCCGGCTTGAGCTCCTCCCCGTCGCCGGCGATGATTTCCACCGCGGGATTCTCCTCGATCTCCCCGCCGGCAAGCTCGCGCGCCACCGCGCGGGCCCGCTCCTTGACGGTGAACTCGTCGTCACCGCTGATGATGACAAGCTGCCCCATGCCGGCGCCTACTTCCCGTCATCCCCGGAACGGCGGCCGAACACCTCTTCGATGAAATAGCGGGGCCGGTTGCGCACATCGGTGTAGATTCGCCCGATGTACTCGCCGATCATGCCGATGCCGACCATCTGAATTCCGGTGAAGATGAACATGATCGCGAACAGCGTGAAGGTTCCGCCGTTCGTCCAGCGGTCGCCGTCCTCGTCGAAAACGCGCCGGAAAATGATGTATAAACTCAGCAGGAAACCGCTCCCCGCCGCCAGCAGCCCGAAGTAGGTCAGCATCCGCAGCGGCGCGGTCGTCATGCAGGTGAGCAAATTGAACTGGAGGTTGATCAGCTTCCAGAGCGAATACTTCGACTCGCCCACCGCCCGTTCGCTGTGTTCGACCGGAATCTCGCAGGTGTTGCGGGCAAAACTATTCCCGAGCACGGGAATGAAGGTGCTGCGCTCGTTGCACTGCAGCATCGCCTCGACCACGTGACGGCGGTAGGCGCGGAGCATGCAGCCGTAATCCTTCATGTGCACGCCGGTGGCCTTCTGGGCGACGATGTTGACGATCTTCGACGCGGTGCGGCGGAACAGGGTATCCTGCCGGTTCTGCCGGACGGTCCCCACCACATCGTTCCCCTCCTCCGCCGCCGCGATCAACCGGGGAATCTCCTCCGGCGGATTCTGCAGGTCCGCATCGAGGGTGATGATCAGGTCGCCGCGCACCAGCGAAAACCCGGCCATGATCGCGGAGTGCTGGCCGTAGTTGCGGTTGAGGATGCAGGCGATCACCTCATCCGGATTCTCCTCGGCCGCGGCCTTCATGATCGCCGCCGAACGGTCGCGGCTGCCGTCATCGACCAGAATGAACTCAAACCGCTTGCCGGTGGAACGCAACGCCTTCAGCGTGCGGTCGATCAACTCCTGAAGGCACCCCTCCTCGTTGAAAACGGGCACCACGACGGAAACAAAATTCACCAGAGAGGACTTTTCCATTTCCCCATTACTGCTCCTCTGTTTTTTCCGGAACCTGGAAGACCCAGATGTTCCGATTGCGCTCATCTCGTTCGGATTTGATCACTTCAAGGAAATCTTCCGAAAAATCCGGTTTCTGCACGTCGACCGGCAGATTCAACTCCTTCACCGCTCGGGCAAACGACTCCCGATGTCCCGGCCGGTTGTAGACCAGCACCGCCACGCGGCAGCCCGCGTTGCGTACAAGAAAGGCGGAAAACCGGTGGAGACGGCTCAGATACCCCGCCTCTCCGGAATGCCCCTGCGCCGGAACCTCCTCCGAATCCGCCACCGGCCCGGGAATGCCCAGGTAGAACAGCATCTTCGTCGGCACATTGCTCCCCCAGCAGAAGATGCGGTCCGGCGGAATCTCCGGATACGCCTTGCGGAACGCCCGGTAAAACGGTTTTTCCGTGCGGTAGATCGTGAACGAGGGCCACACGCAATCGAAGAGAGCGGCCACCAGAATCGCCCCGCCCAGCACCGGAGCGCCAAACTGAAACGGCATCCCGGTCAGCCGTTCGAGCGCCCCGCCGGAACGGCTGTCAAACATCATGACACACAGCGTGAGAATTCCCGCAACCGGGAGCGACACCAGAAGCAGAAGCGGCGGCTCAAAGGGCGCAAACCGGTACCAGAGCGGAATCGCCGCCAGAGCGGCCACGCAGAGCGAAGCAAGGCAGATCACCAGAATCAGCATCAGCTGCCAGAGCGGGCGATTCCACTTCTCCACGCCGAACGGCCCGGCAATTCCGGCGGCGCCGAGCAGCGTGCAGTAGGGAAGCAGCGGCAGAACCCCGTACCAACGGCCGCCGGAAGCAAACGAGAGAAGCAGAAAGAGCAGCAGAGAAGCGATCAGCAGTTCCCGGATGGTTCCGGGCAGGCTCTTCCAGTTCCGCACCAGTCCGGCGATGGCGACCAGAATCACCGGCGACCACGGCAGCAAGCAGCGCGGCAGGCTGCAGAGCAACCCGACGACCGCCTCCCGCCCCGGCAGTTGGAACAGCTCAACGACGTTTGCCTGCCAGATCAGCTCCAGACCGGAAAATTTCTGCCCCGGCAGCAGTTCCAGGGGCGGAGGCAGCGGTGTGACCACCGCAAAATAGACCGGCGCGGCACAGATGGCGCCGGCCAGCAGAAACGCAAGGAAATTCGAAAATTTCAGCACCTTCCGCCAACGCCCCTCCGCCAGCAGGTGCGGCGCCACCATCACAAACGGCGTCACCAGCGCCGGCAGTCCTCCGGCCAGCGCGCCGAAGAAACCGATCAGACAGAAGCCGAAACAGCTCCAGAACCGGGTCAGCGAATCCCGCTGATAAAAGAATGCCACCGCCAGAACCGAAATCGCCAGAGAGAGCATCTCGGCGGCCGCGACCCGGCTCCAGAAGAGAAACCCGTAACTGCTCAGAAGCATCCAGCCGGCCAGCAGAGCGGTACGGCGGTCGAACAGCTTCTTCCCGAGCGACACGGTGCCGAACAGTCCGATCAGACCGGCCAGCGCGCCGGGCAGACGCACGATCAGCTCATTGAACCCGCCGTACAGCATGGCGAACGGCAGAATCAGCCAGTAGGTCAACGGCGGCCTGTCAAAATGCACCTTCCAGTTGATCGCCGGATGGAGCCAGTCGCCGGTCGAAGCCATCTCCCGCGCGATCTCCGCCCAGCGGTCCTCGGACGCCCACAGCGCGTTGTGCCCGAGAAACAGGAACAGCGCCACCGCCGCAAATCCCCAGAAAAAAATCTCACTCCGGCGGCCGGCGGGAGCTCCCCCCTCCTCTCCGGCCGGGAAACGCAGCTCCATCATTCACCTCGCCGCCAGCACGGTCTTGATCGCGGACACCACATCGTCCACATCTTCCAACTGCATATCCGGGAAAAGCGGCAGAGAACAGATCCGGTCGCTGTTGTATTCGGTCGCCGGCAGCATCCCGGCGCGGAACCCCATCACCTCGCGGTAATATTTCTGCAGGTGGGCACAGCGGAAGTGCAGTCCGGTCCCGATATTCTGCGCCTTCAGTTCGGCCATGAACGCATCCCGGCCGATCTTCGGCGTGTCGACCCGCACCACAAACAGATGCCACGCATGTGTGAAATCGTACCCGACCGGATCCGCCAGCGGACGGATCTCCGGCACATCGGCCAGCAGCTCCCGATAGCGCATCGCCAGCGCGCGCCGCTTCGCATTGATCTCGCCGATGCGCGCCAGCTGACTGACGCCGATCGCGGCACAGATGTCGGTGAGGTTGTATTTGAATCCGGGATGAAGCACCTCCGCCTGCGGCGAACGGCCGCGATTCTGCCGGTCGAACGCATCCATGCCGATGCCGTGGAACTTCCAGAGCCGGATGGCGTCGGCAAGTTCCCGGTTGTCGGTGACGAACATGCCCCCTTCGCCGGTGGTTACATTCTTGATCGCGTGGAACGAGTAGATCGCCGAACCGGTCGAACCGATGTGACGGCCCTTGTAAAAGGTCCCGAGCGCGTGCGCGGCATCCTCCACCACCGGGACGCTCCCCGCCGCGGCGCGGATGCCGTCCAGATCCAGCGCCGCTCCGGCAAAGTGGACCGGCACGATCAGCCGGGTCCGCGGCGTCACCGCCGCCCGGACCGCCTCCGGCGTCACCAGCAGCGTCTCCCGGTCCACATCGACGAAGACCGGCTTCGCCCCCGCCAGCACAATCATGTTGACGATCGAAACCCAGGTCATCGACGGCGTGATCACCTCGTCGCCCGGCCCGATCTCCATCGCCTTGAGCAGCAGGTGCATCGCCGCAGTCGCCGAAGAGAGCGCAACGCCGTAGCGGTTGCCGGTGAACGCACAGACCCCCGCCTCCAGCTCCTGATTCTTCGGCCCGTTGGTAATCCAGCCGGAACGCAGTACCGCGGTCACCGCCTGGATGTCATCTTCGTTGATTGCCGGTTTGGTAAACGGCAGAAATTCTTTCCGCATGATCTCTCTCCTCCCGGGTTCCGGACACGCCGCCGGCGCGCCCTCTATTTCCGTTTTCCCGGTTCGTTTTCCGGGCCGGGTTATTGTTCCGAGCACTCTTCCTTTTCGCGCCGTTTGGCTTCGCGCCAGAGCGCCTCCATCCGTTCAATACCGGCCGATTCGAGCGGAATCTTCTCCTTCGCCAGTTCCCGTTCGATGAACCGGAACCGGCTCTCAAACCGCCGGTTGGTCTGCCGCAGCAGCTCCTCGCTGGTCCGCCCGTGCCGGAACCGGGCCAGGTTGCTCGCCGCAAAGAGGAGATCCCCCAGCTCCGCGTCGATCTCCTCCCCGCGCCCGGAAGCCATCGCTTCCCGGAGTTCGCCCAGCTCCTCCTCGATCTTGGCGAGGATGCCGGCTTCGTCGCTCCAGTCAAACCCGACCTTCGCCACCTTCTTCTGCAGTTTTTCCGCCCGGTCGAGCGCCGAAAGCGAGTGCGGCACCTGGTCAAGAATCGATTCCGGAACGGCGGAATCCGCCTGCTCCGCCGCCTTGACCTTGCGCCAGATGGCGGTGACCTCTTCCGGCGTCTCCGCCTTCTCGTCACCGAAAATGTGCGCATGGCGGCGGATCATCTTGGAGATCACCCCGCGAAACACATCCTCCGCGGTAAACTCCCCCTTCTCCTCGGCGAGCACAATCTGAAACAGTGCATTCATCAGCACGTCGCCGAGCTCGTCGCAGATCTCCGGCGCGCTGCCGCGGTCGATCGCGTCGAGCAGTTCAGCCGTCTCGCCGGCCAGACTGCGCCCCAGCGTCTCCCGGGTCTGCGCCCGGTCCCACGGACAGCCGTCCGGTGCACGGAGCCGCTTCAACAGTTGAATCAGCCCCTCAGCGGTCGGTTCATACATCTCTTCTCCAGCCATTGCCGCCCCTCCTTCGTCAGAACGTGAAGCCCATGTTGAAGTGGAACCGGAGCCGGTTGGCCTCGTGGTCCTGATTGTTCACCACCGGGTAGGCCAGATCCAGTTTGATCGGCGCATTGACCACCGGCAGCTTGATCCGCAGTCCGTAACCCACGCCGACATTCATCTTGCTGAATCCCATGCTGTAGGAGTTGCGCCACGCATTGCCGGCATCGGCAAAAATCGCGCCGCGGACCGGTCCCCAGATCGGATGGGTCACCTCGGCGGTCAGCAGCAGCATCGTCTGGCCGCCGATGTTCCGCTGGTTCACCACCGGCGAAACCGTGCGGTACTCAAAGCCGCGGATCGAATCACTTCCGCCCAGGAAGTAGCGTTCGAAGATCGGCACATCATCCTCGCGGTTGAATGCGGCCACGGTTCCAATTTTTCCGCCGACCATCGCGATGATCGCCTTGTCAAAGAAACTCATGTAGTAGCTCCCCTTCCCTTCCAGCCGGTAATAGTTGCTGGAGGAACCGAGCACCTTCGGCGTGAGCGAGCCGAAGAAGTTGATGTTGTAGCCGCTGGTGGGGTCGGTCAGACTGTCGCGGGTATCGCGACCGATCATGATCGACGGCTGGCTCACGTAGCTGCCGCCGTCAAGATTGTTGCTCTTCATGTAGTATTTGAGGTGATGACCGAGATGGTTCACATCGACATGTTCAAACTTGTATCCGACCGTCACCTGGGTGAAATCGTCGAAGATGCGGCGCGACAGCGAGGTGCGCACCCCGATGCGCTCTTCATCCCACTGGTCGTACTCCACCTCGTTCATGTAGCCGGAGAGTTCGAAGCGCAACGGCAGGTCAAACAGCCACGGTTCGACAAAATCCGCATTGAAGCCGGTGTTGTCCACACCGAAGATACCCTGCAGCCGGAACCGCTGGCCGCCGCCGTAGAACCAGTTGCCCGGATTGGTGATGTCGAAGTTGTTCGATGAAATTTCCGCCATACCGAAGACGCTGTTCACATCCGACGCGCCGCCGCCGATGCGGAAGTTGTAGCGGCTCTCCTTTTCCTTGACCGTGATCTGGACATCCTTCTCGTCGAGCGCATCGGCACCCACCGCGGCGGCCTCGACCTTCTCGAAGTAGCCCATCCCCATCAGGCGCTGTTTGCTCACTTCAATCCGGTTGCGGTCCACCGGGTCGCCCGGCTGAATCGCCAGCTCGCGCCGGATCACCTTGTCCTTCGTCTCGGTGTTGCCGACGATGACCACGTCGCGGACATGGTACTTCCGCCCTTCGGTCACCTCGAATTTGACGTCCACCTTGTGCTTCTCGAAATCCTCGCTGCGCACCGCGCGGCAGACGACGTCGGCGTAACCGAGCGACTCGTACATCGCCGTGATCGCCCGGATCGTCGCATCCTCCAGCGACCGCGAAAAGGTCTCCCCGGTACGGAGCTGGAAAAGCGCCTCCAGCTCCGCATTGGTGAACACCGTGTTCCCGGTGACGGAGAGCTTGTCCACCTTGTACGGTTCCCCTTCGGTCACCTTGAAGTCGATATCGATGTACTCCGGATCCTCCGGCGTCGGCGTGATCTTCACCTCATCGATCGTGAAGTCGAGATACCCGAGATCGTGGTATTTGTCGCGCAGCCGCGCCTTGTCCAGCTCCAGTTCGCCGCGGTTGAGCAGTCCGTAGTTCAAATAGTCGTTGACGAACGGCAGCCAGTTCATGTAGCTGTACTGGTTGTTGATCGAATGGCGCAGATCCCACTGGCTGAACACGGTCGCCCCGTCGAACCGGACGTCGTTGACCCGCTGCTTGAGATGTTCGGCAATCCGGAAGGTCAACTTGACCCGGTCCTGCCCGTCCGGCTCCACCACCGGGGTGACGGTCGCGTCGGAGTACCCCTTCTCCTGATAAAACTTCCGCAGCTTTGCGGCACTCTCGCGCAGCTCCCGGTCGTTCAGCAGCCCGCCTTCGACCAGAGAGACCTCCCGCGCGAGTTCATGCGCCTTGTACTTCTCGTTGCCCTGATAGAGGATCTTCGACAGCCGCGGCTTGAGCCGGATCCGGAAGGTGACCTCCACCTTGTCCCCGGGCAGTTCACGCACCTCGGAAACCACGTCCGCATAGTTCCCGGTATTGTAGAGCCGCTTGACGTCCTCATCGAGGATCTCCCGCTTGAACTCCATCCCGGGGCGGAGCTGCACATTGAAACGGAGCTGTTCCACC
The DNA here is from genome assembly GCF_048170485.1 of Victivallis sp. NCBI lineage: Bacteria > Pseudomonadati > Lentisphaerota > Lentisphaeria > Victivallales > Victivallaceae > Victivallis > Victivallis sp. The sequence continues at coordinate 13,808 of NZ_DBEXAY010000239.1, forward strand.
GGGAGCTGCTGCGTTCCCTGCTGGTCAAACTTCACTTCGCCCACTTTCGCGGCAAACACCGGAACCGACGCCAGCGCCAACACGGCGGCGGCCCCTCCCAATCGTTTCACCCAATTCACGTTGCTGGTCTCCCTCGGGTACTGTTCAGTTTCAAATCAATACATCTTATGGGAGGAAAACTATTTCGGACAGTCTTCCTCACTGTACGGCGCCGCCGGAAGAAACTCCATCCGCGAGGGGAAGAAGAGCAGCTTGAGATTTCCGGTCCGGCCGTTACGATTCTTTTCAATGATCCACTCCGCCTCGACGCTCTGGTTGGGCGAAGAGACCTCCTTCGCATCCTCACGGTTGCGGTGGAGGAAGGTGACAATATCGGCGTCCTGCTCGATCGTACCGGATTCGCGCAGGTGCGCCAGTTTCGGACGCGCCCCCGCGCCCGCAGTCTTATCCACTTCACGGTTCAGCTGCGCAAGCACCAGAACCGGCACTTTGAGGTCCTTGGCCAGCTTCTTGATGCCGCCGGAAATTTCGGCGACCTCCTGCTGACGGCTGTCCACCCTGCCGTCGGCGTGCATCAGCTGAAGGTAGTCGATGACGATCACATCGATGTTCTCCTTCATCTTCAGCCGGCGCGCCTTGGCGCGAAGTTCCGCAATGGTGATGCCGCCGGTCGGGTCGATGAAGATCTTCGCCTTCTTGAACGCGGCGACCGCCCCGGTGAGCCGGGTAAGTTCACTGTTCTGGAAGGTCTTGTTCCAGAACACCGACTCCGACAGCCCCGCCTCCGTGCACAGCAGGCGCCTGGCGATCTGCTCGGCCGTCATTTCCAGACTGAAGAAGGCCACCCTCCGCGGGCGCGGCGACCGGGTCGGCAGCGCCAGATTGCGGATCACATTCAACGCCAGACTGGTTTTCCCGATCGACGGCCGGGCGGCGAGCACGAACATCTCCCCCGGTTTGAGTCCGCCGGTGTAACTGTCGAGCTGGGCGTAGCCGGTCGGAATGCCAACCTCGACTTTGCCCTCGTAAATATCCCAGAGCATGTGGAATTCGTCTTCAATCTTGTCACAGATTTCGACGATGCTGCTGGTCTCTTCCTGACTGCGGACATTGAAGATATCGGTTTCAATCTCTTCGACAAGCCGGCCCGCATCGGCATCGGAATCATAACACTTGAGCAGCGATTCGCTGCAAACATCGATCATTTTGCGCAGAATGTAGTATTTGCGCAGAATCAGACACCACGCCTCGATGTTGACCGTGGTGGAAATCGCACCGTCAAGTTCCGCAAGAAAAACCTCTCCGCCGACCGCGTCAAGCTTGTTGAGCGTCCGGAGACGATGGGCCACCGAAACCAGATCGACGGTCTGATCCGGATCGTTGTAAAGGTCGATGATGACCTGAAAAATCTCCCGGTGAACATGGGAATAGAACACTTCCGGATCCCGGAAGTGTTCTATCACCGTATTGACGCAGCTGTCGGGGTCCCGCAGCATCGCCGCAAGGACCGCCCGTTCAACCGCGGGATCGTGCGGCTGGGCCCGGTCGGGCAGAATCCCGGCCGGACGCGACGCCGACGCTCTCTTGTCATCACTCATGCATCAGCCCCGGACAACCCAGACCTTCAGCTTGGCGACGACATCCGCATGGAGCTTGGCCTCCACTTCGAAACTGCCGAGCGTCCGGATCGGCGGCTCGACCTTGATGCGGCTGTGCTCAACAGCGCAACCCTGCGCGGCCAGCTGCTCGGCAATCATGCGGGCCGTGACCGAACCGAACAGCTGATCGTCGTCGGTCGCCTGCATCGGAATCGAAATTTCGATCCCGGCGAGCTTCTCCGCCAGCGCCTTCGCCTCGGCGAGCTCCTTCTCGCGCCGCGCCGCGATCAGCGCCTTGCGCGATTCGATGAGCCGGAGCGTTCCGGGCGTAGCCTTCGCCGCCAGACCTTTCGGAATCAGATAGTTGCGGGCATACCCCGGAGCGACATGCACCTCTTCGCCGGCCAGCCCGAGCTTTTCGACGTCGTCGAGGAGGATCAAACTAACGTTAGCCATCTGTTACTCCCTCCTTTTTCTCAGTAGACCAGAGCGATGACGCGCGCCCGCTTGACGGCGGCGGCCAGCATCTTCTGGTGATCCAGGCAGGTACCGGTGATCCGGCGGGGCATGATCTTGCCCTTTTCCGTCTGGAACTTCATCAGCGTCTCAGCATCCTTGAAGTCGATGTACGCGACCTTCGCTTCGCAGAAACGGCAAACCTTCGGCTTCGCCGGCGATCTGCGGCGACCTTGTCTTTTCGCACCCTGCTGCATAATGAAACATTCCCTTTCGTTCTATAGAAATACTCGTTTTTCTCGTCTGCAACCAAACAACTCCCCTCTGTCAGAAGGGGATGTCGTCCTCCATTCCCTCATCGGGATTGAACGCACCTTCCGGCGGCATCGGCGGCATCGGCTGCTGCTGCCGGGGCATCCCGCCGGGAGCCGCCTGCGGCATCGGCTGCCGCGGCATCGCGGGACGGCTGTAGCCGCCCTGCTGCTGCGGAGCACCGTAGTTCCCGCCGCCGTTCCCGTAGGCCGGAGCGCCGCCGCCGTAACTGTTTCCGCCGCCGTTCCCGTAGGCCGGGGCGCCGCCGGCGTTGCCGCCGTCACTGCGGCGGTTCATAAACTGGATCTGCTCGGCGACCACCCGCAGTTTCGAGCGCTTGCCGCCGCCGTTGCGATCCTCCCACTGGTCGAGCTGGAGGCGCCCTTCGACCAGCACCTGCGAACCCTTTTCGAGATACTGCTTGCAGTTGGCGGCGCTTCTGCCCCAGACGACGACGTCGACGAAACAGGTGTCTTCCACCTCCTGTCCATTGCTGTTGACGTAGCGGCGACCGACGGCGAGCCCGAGCTCGCAGACCGATTGCCCGCTCGGCAGAGAACGCAGATCCGGATCCCGGGTCAGGTTGCCGAGCAGATAAACTTTATTCAGCGATGCCATGGATCGTATCTCCTGTGATTGAATTCGCGCAATAACCCCTCTTCAGCCGCATCGGCCGAAGCCTACTCCATCTTGAGCGAAACCGGACCGGCCGGAACCGTCTCAGGACGCTCGTCGGCGACGATCATATTGCGCAGAACACGCTCGTCAAGCTTGTACTTCTCCTTGATCGCAAGCACCTTGGAAGGCGCGAGCTCGAAGAGGAAATCAAAGTAGAGACCAGCCTTGCGCTTGTTGATCTCGTAGGTGAACTGGCGGCGCCCCATCGGAGTGGTCGACTCCAGCTTGCCGCCGAGATTCGCGATCAGCTCGGCAAATTCCTTGCTGAACGCCGCACCTTCGTCATCCGTCTTGCGGATGTCCAGAATGAATACCGCTTCGTATTTTTTCAAGATAAAACCTCTTTTTTTTGGTTTGTTTCACTTTCTTCGACCGGAGTCCACGCGTTGAACCGGTTCATCGCCCGGGCCATCCCCCCCGTCAGCACGGTGCGGACCGCTTCGGCCGCCGCCGCCAGCGAGGCTTCAAACCGCCTTTCCTCCTCGCCCTCGAACTTCGAGAGCACATAATCGACCGTCTCTCCGGGCTTCGGCCGCCCGATCCCGATCCGCAACCGGCGGAACGAGCTGCTGCCGAGCTCCGCAATAATCGACTTGAGTCCGTTGTGACCTCCATCGGCGCCGCCGTTGCGCAGCCGCAACCGCCCCACCGGCAGATCCAGATCGTCGGAAATCACCAGAATCGACTCCGGCTGAATTCCACTGCGCCGCGCCAGAAGCGCGACCGCCTGCCCGCTCAGGTTCATGAAGGTCAGCGGTTTCTGCAACAGCAGCGCCCGCCCGCGGAACTTCCCCGCCCAGACACTGCTCGATGCCGTGTGCCGCTCTTCGAACCGGCCGGCCGGAAATCCGGCCAGCAACCGGTCGATCACCATGAATCCGGCATTGTGACGGGTACCGGCATATTCGGGCCCGGGATTCCCCAGCCCTACAATCAAGCCGATCTCATCCATTCGTCACCTCTCCGCCGGATCCGCAGCCGGATTACTTCTCTTTCTCTTCGGCCTTCTTCTCGTTGATCGCCTCGGGCTCGGTCGCCTCAGCAGCAGGCTCCGCGACCTCTTCCTCCTTCGGCCGGACCACGTGGAACACGGTCGTCTCAGGATCGATGTCGACACGGACGCCTTCCGGCAGCACAAGATCCTTCACGTGCAGCGAATCACCGATCGCCAGAGCGGAAACATCAACCCGGATCGCTTCCGGCAGATGGTCCGGACGGCAGGTGACTTCCAGCTCATGCAGCTCCTGCTCGAGGATGCCGCCGTGCGCCGCACCAACCGATTCGCCGTGCGCGTGAATCGGAACGAAGTCGGTAATCTCCTCGTTCATATCCACCTCCTGGAAATCCACGTGCAGCACGTAGTTCTTGAGGTGGTTGAACTGAATCTCCTTCACCAGCGCCGGGATCTTCGCCGCCCCGTTGACCAGCGTCACCATGTGGGCGCCGTGGCCGGAAAGCACCTTCCACTCGTCGGCGTCGATCAGAAAAGACCGGCTCTCCTTGCCCTTGCTGTAGACGGAGACCGGAATCAGACCGGCCTTGCGGGCGCGGCGGGACGCGTTCTTGCCGAACTCCCGGCGCTCCTGCACCGCAATTTCATTGTTGACTTTGCTCATGGAATTCCTTTCTTGTTTCTTGGTAATTTTATGAGCTTTGCGTTGCTTTAATGCTTAGTGATTGATATAGAACAGCGAAGAAACCGACTTGCCGTCGTGAATGCGCCGGATCGCCTCGCCGAGCAGCGGAGCGATGCTGACCACCTTGATCTTGCCGCCGAGGTCGTCGACAATCGGAACCGCGTCGGTGGTGATCACCTGCTCGATTTCAGGCGTGGCCAGCAGCTTCTCCTTGCCGATGTCCGAAAGCAGGCAGTGCGAGACCGCGCAGTAGACCTTCGCCGCCCCGTTCGCCTTGAGAATCTTCGCCGCCGCGCAGAGGGTCCCCGCCGTGCTGGTGAGGTCGTCGGTGATGACGCAGATGCGGTCCTTGACGTCGCCGACCAGATGGCTCGACGCCACCGTCGTCGCATTGATCCGCCGCTTGGTCACCACGGCGAATCCCGCTTCGAGCATGTCGCCGTAGTTCATCGCCATCTTGGCGCTGCCCGAGTCGGGCGCGACCACGACACCGTTGTTGCCGATCAGTTTCTTCAGGTAGGGCACCAGCACCGGACGGGCGTAAAGATGGTCCACCGGAATGTCGAAGAAGCCCTGAATCTGCTGGGCATGAAGGTCCATCGTAATGATCCGGTCCGCACCGGCAACGGTCAGCAGATTCGCCACGAGCTTGGCGGTGATCGGAACCCGCGGCTTGTCCTTGCGGTCCTGCCGGGCGTAACCGAAGAAGGGAAGCACAGCGGTGATGCGCGCGGCGCTCGCCCGGCGGGCGGCGTCGATCATGATCAGCAGCTCCATGAGGTTGTCATTCGGCGGTTTGCAGGTGGGCTGAATCAGAAATGCATCGGCCCGCCGGACGTTCTCTTCGAACTGCACGAAGATCTCGCCGTCAGGGAAATGGGTCAGGTGCACCTTGCCCAGGCTGATGCCGAGATAGTTCGCAATCTGCTGTGAAAGCTCCGGATGCGCACTGCCGGAATACACACAAATGTGCTTTGCCTCTTCCATTGGATTTGTTCCATTGTTTTCGCATCCCCGGAGCCGGGCGCGAAAGAGGCCGATCAGCAGAAAACGCTCCGTCCGATTCGGCGAAAGCGTTCTCTTCAAGATAAACCTCGTGGCGCAGCCGCAGCAGAATTTCCGCCGCCGCTTCAGTCCGCTTGCAGGACTGAGGTTCCAGAAATGCAGGTTAACTGCAACAATGATATACTATATCACACAATCCGCCCTTTTTCAAGTCACGGAAAAGTGGAATCACGCCTCCCGGCGGGAGGCGTGCGCTTCGGGCACGATGCCCGTCAGTATTTCAGCAGCAGTGCGCCCCAGGTCAGGCCGCCGCCGAACGCGGTCAGCAGAACATAGTCGCCACGCTCGATCAGCCCGTTCCGCACCACCTCGTCGAGGCAGATGCCGATCGACGCGGCAGAGGTGTTCCCGTAATGGCTGATGTTCTCGTACACCCGCTCCTCCGGCACGTCGAGCCGCTGAGCGACCGCGTGAATGATCCGCTGATTGGCCTGATGCGGGATCACCAGCTTGACTTCCGAGGGAGCGACGCCCGCCTCTTCCAGCACCTTCCGGCTGGCGCTGACCATCGAGGGAACCGCCAGCTTGAAGGTCTCCTTGCCGGCCATGCGGATCGAGTGCATCCGCTCACGGACACTCTCCTCGCTAGCGGGCATCCGGCTGCCGCCGGCCGGCATCAGCAGAATGTCGCCGTAGTTGCCGTCGGCGTGAAGGTCACTGGCCAGCACGCAGCCCGGCTGGTCGTCATCGACATTTTCCAGCAGAACCGCTCCGGCACCGTCGCCGAAGAGCACGCAGGTGTTGCGGTCGGTCCAGTCGGTGATGCAGGAGAGCTTCTCCGCACCGCAGACGAGCACATATTTGTATTTGCGGTTCACCCGCATCAGCGAATAGGCCACTTCGAGCGAATACAGCAGCCCGGAACAGGCCGCTTCCAGATCGAAGCAGAACGCGCCGGGCGCTCCGAAACGCTTCTGCAGCAGACAGCCGGTTCCGGGAAACACATGATCAGGAGTGATGGTTGCCACAATGATGGCGGAAAGCTCCTCCCCCTTGACCCCGGCCATCTCCAGCGCCCGCGATCCGGCGATGTACGCCATATCGCTGGTCGCCTGATCCGGAGCGGCAATCCGCCGTTCCTGGATGCCGGTGCGGGTGCGAATCCACTCGTCACTGGTTTCCACCATCTTTTCCAAATCGGCGTTGGTCAACACCTTATCAGGGACATACGACCCGGTACCTGCAATTCTGATGCTCATTTACGCTCCCCGGCGTGTGAATGGTTATTTTCTGGACTTGCCGTCCGCAATTTTCTTTTCCAGCTCGGCGGTGGTGCAACCCGCCTCATTGATTTTCGCAACAATCCGCTCATTGAGCCCGAACGACACACACTCCCCGGCAACCCGGATGGCATTGCGGACCGCCTTCGGACTGGATGACCCATGCCCGATGATGCAGATCCCGTTGATGCCCAGCAGCGGAGCTCCGCCGATATCGTCGGCATCGCCGAACGCCTTGAGTTCGCGGAACGCATTCTTGGCCAGAATAGCTCCGACAATGCGCAGCGCATTCTTGGTCAGCACCCGTTTCAGCCAGAACATGGTGGACTTCGCCAGCCCCTCCACGCCCTTGAGCAGAACATTGCCGGCAAATCCGTCACTGATCAAAACGTCGGACGCCCCCTCAAAGACGACATCCGCCTCCACATTGCCGACAAAATTGATCGGCACCTCTTCCAGCAGCCGGAACGACTCCTTCGTCAGTTCGCACCCCTTGATGTCCTCCCCGCCGACGCTGAGCAGGCCGACCCGGGGGCGCTCCAGATGGAAGAGGTACTGGGCGTAGATCTCCCCCATCACGGCGAACTGCACGAGATTGACCGGCGTGCAGTCCGGATTGGCGCCGGCATCCATCAGGATGAAACGCCCTTCGCGGGAGGGAAGACTCGCCGCCAGCGCGGGCCGGTCGATCCCCGGCAGAGTCCGCACCAGCACCTTGGTCGCCGCCACGGTGGCTCCGGTGTGCCCCGGCGTCACCATCGCATCGACCTTCTTCTCTTTGAGAAGACGGGCGCAGACGGTGATCGAAGAATCCCGCTTGGCGCGCAACGAGATGGCGGAAGGCTCCGACATCTCGCAGACCGACGCGGCATGGACCACCGTCACCCGGGGATTCCCCGCAATGCCGTACTTCTCCAGATAAAACGCCAGTTTTTCCGCATGCCCGACCAGCACGAAATCATATTCGGGGAAATCGGTCAGGGCGATGGCGAGTCCTTCGACCACCACCCCCGGGGCGTAGTCTCCGCCCATGGCATCAACGGCAATCTTCATCTTCTCCGACACGCCTCAATTTGTTTCGACGAAGGCGTCTCCGGCCCGCAAACCGTGCTTACGCTTCGACGTTGAGAACCTGCTTGCCGTTGTAGCAGCCGCAGGAGGGGCAGACCCGGTGCGGCTCCGCCGGCGCGGAGCAGTTGGTGCAGAAGTTCGCCTGGACGCCTTCGTAGCGGTTGGCGGCCTTGCGCTGACGCTTCTTCATTCTCGAGGTTTTTCTTTTCGGAACAGCCATTTTATCAACTCCTTGGATTTCGTTGTTTTCCGCAACACTCCCGCATCCGAATCGCCGGCCCGGGTTTCAAGACAGAATCCATAATAAACAATTGAATATATCACAGTTTTGCCGATTTTCAAGGCGGCCGGATAAGATTCTCCATGAATAGCGACTCTTCCTCCCGACCGCCGGTTGAAAAAGTCCGATTCCGGCGGTACAATATAATGTGATAAAACAACTCAGCCAATCCGGGAACTCTCGATATGACTCAGAAATACCTGCTCGGCTTCGACATCGGCGGCACCAAATGCGCCGCCATCCTCGGAGCCATCCGCGACGGCGGAGAGCCTGAACCGCTCAGCCGCACCCAGTTTGCCACCCGCGAATGCGCCACGCCCGGCGAATGCATTGAAAAGCTCTGCCGCCTGGGGCTGGAGGCGCTCCGGCAGGCCGGACGCCGGCCCGGCGACCTCCACGGCGTCGGCATCTCCTGCGGCGGGCCGCTCGACAGCCGCCGCGGCATCATTCAGTCCCCGCCGAATCTGCCGGGGTGGGACAATGTCCCGATCTGCGCCATGGTCGCGGAGCGTTTCCCCTGCCCGGTCCGGCTTCAGAACGACGCCAACGCCGGAGCGGTCGCCGAATGGAAGTACGGGGCGGGAAAAGCGGTTCAATCGCTCATCTTCCTCACCTTCGGCACCGGTCTCGGCGCCGGGCTGATCCTCGACGGGCGTCTCTACTCCGGCGGCTGCGACCTCGCCGGGGAGTGCGGCCACATCCGCCTCGCCCCGTTCGGTCCGGTCGGCTTCGGCAAAGCGGGCTCCTTCGAAGGGTTCTGCTCCGGCGGCGGCATCGCTCAGCTCGCCGCCGTGCGGGCGAAGGAGGCGCTCCAGCGCGGCGAAAGGGTTCCCTGGTGCCCCACGCAGGCCGACCTGCCGAATATTACCGCAAAGACGGTCGGCATCGCCGCCGACGAAGGGGATCCTCTCGCACGCGCGATCTATTCCGAGTGCGGCAGCTGGCTCGGGCGCGGCCTCGCCCTTCTGGTCGATCTGCTCAATCCGGAACGGATCGTCATCGGCAGCATCTTCGCCCGCTCGGAAACGTGGATCCGTCCGGCGATGGAGGAGAACCTCCGGAGCGAGGCGATTCCGGCGGCGGCGGCCCACTGCCGGGTCGTGCCGGCACAGCTCGGCGAAAAGATCGGCGACTATGCGGCGCTCGCGCTGGCGACGGGGGAGTACTGAACCATGGAATTTCAGGTCCGGCAGCTCGCGGTAGGCGGATTCGACCACAACTTCTCCTATCTGGTGACGGCGGAGAACGGCGACGCCGCCCTGGTGGATCCGACCGGCGACGCGGAGATCATCCGCCGCGCGGTCGAAGCGGCCGGAGCGATCGTGCCGCGCTACATTCTGCTCACCCACGGTCACCTCGACCACCATCAGGCGCTCGGCGAAGCGGAAGGGTTCTTCCCCGCCCCGGTCGTCGCTCACCCCACCAATCCGATGGCGGGGAAGTTCCATCTGCGGGACCGGCAGGTTCTCCCCTTCGGCGACGCCGGAATCGAAGCGCTCTTCACCCCCGGCCACTCGCGCGATTCGGTCTGCTACCGGCTCACCGACAATTCGGCGCTTTTCACCGGAGACGTGCTGTTCGTCGGCTGCATCGGCTTCTGCCGGTCGCGCGACATGTACCGGTCGCTCACCCGGAAGATCCTTCCGCTGGACGATCGTCTCGTCGTCTATTCCGGGCACGACTACGGCCCGGTGCCGTTCCGCACGCTGGGCGAGGAAAAACGGGAGAACCCCTTCCTCAACTGCCCCGATCTCGAAACGTTTCAATCCCTGTTGCAACATCTGGAGTAGAGTATGTCCTGGAGCTCGTCCGCCGTATTCGCCGTGGAACTCATCCTGATCGCCGGGATGCTGATCTTCTTTCTGAATCCGGCGCTGACGCTGCGGCTGATCCTCCTGCTCCTGCGCTGCACGCTGCTCCGGCTGCGGCCCGACGGGAAGGAGAACATCCCCGCCTCCGGACCGGTTCTGCTGGTGGCGAATCACGTTTCGCTGATCGATCTCCTGCTGATTCAGTCGCTGACGCCCCGGCCGGTCCGGTTCATGATCCGGCAGGAGGTGATCGACGCACTGCCGCTGCTGCGCTTCCTCTTCTGGTACCTCGGCGTGATCCGGGTGCCGGACCAGCGGCGGCCGAAGGCGATGAGGCGCTTCCTCGAACGCGGCCGAGAGGAGCTCCGGCAGGGCGGCGTGCTCTGCCTCTTCCCGGAGGGGGGCATCTCCGGCAACGGCGTGCTGATGCGTTTCCGTTCCGGCGCGGCGCCGCTGCTGCCGCCGGGAATTCAGGTTTCGATCCTGCCGGTCCGCATCGGCATGCTGCACGGCCGGCTGCTCACGGTCTACCGGAAGAAGTTCCGGTTTCAGCGGCCGCTCCGCTTTCCGGTGCAGTTCCGGGTCACGGTCGGCGGACCGATTCCGCCGGAACTCTCCGCGTTCCAGCTCCGCCAGAAGATCTCCGAACTCGGCGCGGAAGCGGAGACCGGCCCCCAGCCCGGCGAGGTGCCGATCCACACCGCCTTCGCGTTTCAGGCGAAGCGACACCCCTTCCGGAGCACCTTCCGCGATGCCGACGGAACTGCGGTGCGCAACTTCGAACTGCTGGTGCGGAGCCTGCTCCTCTCCCGCCGGATCCGGGAACTCGACGAAGCTGGTTCCGGCTATGTCGGCGTACTGCTGCCAAACTGTTCGATCATGACGGCGCTGATGCTGGGGGTGCAGTTCGCCGACCGGACGCCGGCGGTCATCAACTTCAGCGCCGGCGCGGAGGTCGCCCTCGAAGCCGCCCGGCGCGCCGGAATCCGGCACATCCTCACCAGCCGGAAGTTCCTCGAAAAACTCGGCTGGAAACCGACGCCGGAGATGCTCTTCCTCGAAGATGTCGCAAAACAGGTCACGCCCGAAGAGAAGCGGCGCGTCCTGCTGCTCGCCATTCTGCTTCCCCGCCGGATGCTGGTGCGGCACTTCGCGCCGCTCTCCGGATTCAACGTGCGGCATGAAGCGGTTCTGCTCTTCTCGAGCGGTTCGACCGGGCGCCCGAAAGCGGTCATGCTCACCCACCGCAACATCAACTGCGACCTCTGGGCCTTCTGGCGGGTGATCGTCTGGCAGCGCAACCTCGACCGGGTGCTCGGCAACCTGCCGCTCTTCCACGCCTACGGTTTCACCGTGCTGTTCGCCTTCCCCGCCCTCTCCGGAACTCCGGTGATCTACGTGCCGAATCCGCTCGACGCGGCCACGACGGTCAAGGCGATCGCCGAATACAAGGTGACGCTGCTCACCGCGACGCCGACCTTCCTGCAGAACTACCTGCGCAAGGCGAAGGCCGGCGACCTGCGTTCGCTCCGGCTGGTCATCACCGGCGCGGAGAAGCTCCGGCCGGAACTCGCCGCCCGCTTCCACGAGATGACCGGTCTGGAGATCATCGAAGGATACGGCTGCACCGAACTCTCGCCGATCGTCACGATCAATCTGTGCAATTCGATCTTCCGCCTCGGCCGCCACGCCGACCACCCGGGCAGCATCGGCACGCCGCTGCCGGGAATCCACGCGCGGGTGGTCGATCCTGAGACCGGCGTCGAACTCGGCCCGGACCGGCCGGGGAGACTTCAGGTGAAAAGCGGCATCGTCATGAAAGGCTACCTCAACGACCCCAAGCTGACCGCCCGGGTGATCCGAGACGGCTATTACGACACCGGCGACATCGCCCGCATCGACGAGTCCGGTTACGTCTACATCACCGGGCGCGCCTCGCGCTTCAGCAAGATCGGCGGCGAAATGGTTCCGCACGAGCTGGTCGAAGAGGCGATCGCCGCCATCCGCGGCAGCGAGGAGCGGGAGGTCGCCGTCACCGGCCGGAGCGACCCCAGGCGGGGAGAACGGCTGGTGGTCTTCTACACGCCGGAGGATTTCGACTCGGCCGAAATCGTCGCCCGACTCCGCGAACAGAAACTGCCGAATCTCTGGATTCCCAAGCCGGAGGACTTCATCCGGATTCCCGCCCTGCCGCTCCTCGGCAGCGGCAAACTCGATCTGGGGCGGCTCGCCGAACTCGCCCGCACCCTGCCGTAACGGCGGAATCCCCGGTTGCTCTGCCCTGCTCTCCGCAGGGAACAGGGGGAACTTGTGATTTTTTCTTTCAAATTCTTTCAAAAACTTGCAAATTCGAAAATATGTGATTAAATTATGTCATCATGACAGAAAAAAACACCAGTTCACGCAAACTGCTTTCACCGGAGCGCGAGGAGCGAATCCTCGCCGCGCTCGGCGACGGCGTGCGCACCATCGCTGAACTCGCCGCGGAACTTCAGGTTTCCGAAGCGACGGTCCGGCGGGATCTCCAGTCGCTCGAACAGCGGGCGCTGGCCATGCGCGTGCACGGCGGAGCGGTCCGGATGCAGCACGGCCGGGTGGAGCCGTTGTTTCACGAGAAGACCGGCCGCCGCGCCGGAGAAAAGGAGCGCATCGCCGAACGCGCTCTCGAACTCATCGAAGAGAACGACTCCATCTATCTCGACGGCGGCAGCACCGTGCTCGCCCTCGCCCGGCGGCTGGGGGCGCGGCGCCATCTCACGATCGTCACCAATTCCTTGATGGCGGCGGCGGAGCTGATGGAGAGCGGCCACCGGCTGATCCTGCTGGGGGGAGAGTTCCGGCCGATTTCGCGCACGCTGGTCGGCCCGCTCACCGCGCCGGTGGGCGAAGCGCTCCACATCGACAAGGCGTTCTTCGGCACCATCGGCATCACGGCGGACGTGCTCTCCACCACCGATCCGGGCGAAGCGTACACCAAGAAGCTGATGCTGCGCCGGGCGCACAAGTCGATTCTGCTGGCCGATTCCGGGAAGTTCGGCTGCGCCTCCCTGGTTGCAAGCGGCTCCCTACGCGACCTCGACATCGTCATCACCGACCGCGGCCTGCCGCCGGAGTTCGCCCGGCTGCTCAAACGGAACAAAATCGAAGTGGTTACCCAGTAACATTATTCATAGAATCTTCTGGAAAGGGAAAAAAGGAAATGGCAAACAACTACTTCAGCGACCTCGGCCCGAACTTCCGCAAGACGACGCTCAAGTTCAAACCGATCCCGGCGTACGCCTACGACGGCACGCTCGCCGGAGAGTACAAGGCGAAGAAGATCTCCAAGGCCGAAGCGGCCGAACTGTATGAATCGATGCTGGTGATCCGCGAATTCGAAGAGATGATCCTCAAGTGCCGCACCGGCGCCTACGAAATCATCAGCGACTACGAATACCGCGGCCCGACCCACCTGTCGATCGGCCAAGAGGCGACCGCCGCCGGAGTCTGCTCCGAACTGGCGATCACCGACCTCATCACCAGCACCCACCGCGGTCACGGCGACTCGATCGCCAAGGGGTTCCACGCGATCAAACACATGAGCGAAGAGGAGCTGCACGCCCGCTGTCCTGAATTCGCCGCCCTCTCCGGCGAGGAGCTGCGCGAAGCGGTCATGGAGGATCACATCTTCCGCACCATCGCCGAACTCTTCGGCAAGGAGGCCGGTTACGGCAAGGGGCGCGGCGGCGGTATGCACATCGCCGACTTCCGCGTCGGACACCTCGGCGCGAATGCGATTGTCGGCGGCGGCATTCCGATCGCCACCGGAGCGGCGATGACCTGCCGCATCGACGAGAAGATGAAGGGGCGCGTGGTCTGCTCCTTCGCCGGTGACGGCGCCTACTCCAACGGCGTCGTGCTCGAATCGCTCAACTGGGCCAGCCAGGATCAGTTCAACGGACCGCTGGCGAAGACCAAGTTCGGCCTGCCGATCATCTACTGCCTGATCAACAACCATTACGGCATGACCGGCCGCGCCGACGGCGAAGTGACCGGCGTCGACCATCTGGCCCGCCGTGCCGCCGGGTTCGACAACGACAACATGCACGCCGAAGTGGTCAACGGCATGGACATCATGGCGGTGCGCGACGCGATCGTCCGCGCCCGGGAGATCGTCGAAAAGGGCGAAGGCCCGGTGCTGCTCGAGTTCGACACCTACCGCTACTACGGCCACTCGCTCAGCGACCCGCGCAACGAATACCGCACCCGCGAGGAGGAGGCGCGCTGGAAGGAGGTCGACCCGGTCGAAACCTTCCGCCGGAACCTGCTCGAAGCGAAGATCATGACCGAGAAGGAGCTCAAGGCGCTCGAGGAGAAGGTCGCCGCGCGCAACGCCCGCGCCGCCCGCCGCGCCGCCGACGCCCCGGACCCGGATCCGGCCGACGTGATCAAGTACATGTACACCGACGGCACCAGTGATGTGGTTCCGGAGGAATACGCCGCCGCCAGCGTCAAGGTCGACGACCCCGCGCCGCGCGCCAAGCGGGACGCCAACGGTCTTACCACCTACAAGGACGCGATCAAGGAGGGCATCGTCGAAGAGATGCTCCGCGACCGGCGCGTGGTGCTCTTCGGCGAAGACGTGGCCGAATATGGCGGCGCCTTCAAGCTCTCCAAGGGGATGATCGACACCTTCGGCCGCGACCGGGTCTTCAACACCCCGATCTCCGAAGCGTGCATCTGCGGCACCGCAGTCGGCATGGCGATGACCGGCTACCGGCCGATCGCGGAGCTCATGTACATGGACTTCGCCCTGATGTCCTCCGACCAGATCTCCAACCAGGCCGCCAAGTGGCACTACATGACCGGCGCCTCGACCGAGGTTCCGCTGGTGATCCGGTGCAGCGTCGGCGGCGGCAAGGGGTACGGCGGGCAGCACTCGCAGTCGCTCGAATCGATGTTCGCGCATATTCCCGGCACCTACGTCGCCTACCCGTCGAACCCCTATGACGCCAAGGGCATGATCAAAACCGCGATCCGCACCAACAATCCGGTGGTGTTCGTCGAAGGTCAGCTGCTCTACAACGTCAAGGGAGTGGTTCCGGAAGAGGACTACACCGTTCCCTTCGGCGTGGCGAACGTGGTCCGCGAAGGCTCCGACGTCACCATCGTGAGCTGGGGTCCGGCAGTCGCCGACGCGGTCAAAGCCGCCGACAAGCTGGCCGAAGAGGGGATCAGCGTCGAAATCATCGACCCGCGCACGCTGGTGCCGTTCGACTGGGAGACGGTCTTCGAATCGGTCCGCAAAACCGGCCGTTGCATCGCGCTCAGCCAGTGCGTCGACATCGGCAGCTTCACCGGCGAGATCGTCTCGCAGGTCACCGCGAACTGCTTCGACTCGCTCGACGCCCCGGTGCTCAAGGTCGGTGCGAAGAACGGCATCGCGCCGCAGGCGTATTCGCTCGAGAAGGCGTTCCTGCCGAGCGTCGACGAGATCATCGCCGCGGTCCGGAAACTTTACTGAAGAATGTGAGGTCCTGAATTATGGCTACCAAGATACCGGTTCCGAAACTCGGCCAGTCCGAGGAGACCGTGACCATCGCCTCCTGGCAGGTCAAGGAGGGCGATGCGATCAAGAAGGGAGATGTGCTCTTCCAGGTGGAAACCGACAAAGCGGTGCTCGACGTCGAATCCCAGTTCGAGGGGACGATCCTCAAGATCGTCACTCCAGCGGGCGTGGAGGTTCCCGTGATGACCACCGCCGCCATCATCGGCGCGCCGGGCGAGGAGATTCCGGCGGAGATGCTCGCCGCCGCCCCCAAGGCCGCTCCGGCTCCGGCACCGGCCCCGGCGCCG
>NZ_DBEXAY010000240.1:0-10193 GCF_048170485.1 Victivallis sp.
GATTTTGGCCGGGGCCGGAATTCCCGGGGCTCCCGGCGGGGAGATCGTATGAATTTTCTGCTTCGAATCAGTCGTCTGCTCTCGTCGCAGACGTCGCTTTTCATCATTCTGGTGGCGGTGCTCACCTTCTTTGAACCGGAACTTTTCCGCTGGGTGCGGGGGGATGTGCAGACCGCGGTGCTCGGAATTATCATGCTGACGATGGGGATGACCCTCACGCCGGAGGATTTCCGCATTCTCGCCCGCCGTCCGCTCGACATCTTCATTGGAGCGTGCGCGCAGTACACGATCATGCCGCTTCTGGCGTGGGCGCTGGTCCACCTGCTGCAGCTGCCGCCGGGGATCGCCGCCGGACTGATTCTGGTCGGGTGCTGTCCCGGCGGCGTCTCTTCGAACATCATGTCGTTTCTCTGCCGGGGGGACGTCGCCTTTTCGGTGGGGATGACCACCGCCTCGACGCTGCTGGCGCCGGTGGCGACGCCGCTTCTGGTGCTCTGGCTTTCCGGCAGTGAGATCGACGTCGACGCGATGGGGATGTTCCGCTCGATTCTGATTGTGACGATCATTCCGGTGGCGCTCGGCGCGTTCGCCAACCTCTTCTTCGGCCGCCGGAAGGGATATCAGGAGCTTTGCGGCGTCATGCCGGGCGTCTCGGTGATCGGGCTGGCCTGCATCGTCGGCGGCGTGATCGCCTACAACGGCGAACACTTCTTCACCTCGGGGGCGATGATCTTCGCGGCGGTGTTCCTCCACAATGCGCTGGGATACGCGGCGGGCTATCTGGTCGGCCGATTCACCGGCATGTCGGTGGCGAAAAAGCGCACCATCGCCATCGAAGTGGGCATGCAGAATGCGGGGCTGGCGACCAATCTTGCCACCCGCCACTTTCCCACGTTGCCGGAGGCGGCGATCGCCTCCGCCGTGAGCTGTGTCTGGCACTCGATTTCCGGAACTCTTCTGGCGGGATTCTTCCTGCTCTGCGACCGCATCGCCGCCAGACGGGCGGCGCGGAAAACGGAGTGAAATTTTTTGCTTTTTTTCCGGTTTTCAGTTGACGTGAAGCCGGTTGTGCGGTTAGATTAGGAAAACGGTAGGAACAGGATGCTTTTTTTCGGAATAATTCTGGCCGGATTTGTCTTCTGGCGCGGCATTCTTCCCCTGCGGCTCAGCTGGCGGTGGAAGGGGGCGCTCTGCGTTGCGCTTTGCCTGGTGGCGTTCAAGTTCCATCTGCTCCATCTGATCGGCGGGCCGATGTATTTCGCGCCGGAACTGCCGCGGGGGGTGCTCCTGGTGGCGGCGTGGCTGTTTGCGGTGCTTTTTCTCTTCTTCTTTCTGCTGGTCGCCTCCGAACTGATCCGGGCAGGGGTTCTGCTCGGTCTGCTGGCGGCCGGAAAGAGGCGGCTGGAACGGTTCCGCTCGATCGGCAACCGGGTGAATCTGGCTCTGCTGGTGCTGGCGACGGTTCTGGCGAGCGTCGGCATCTTCTGCGGAACGAAACTGCCTGCGGTCCGGGAGCGTACCGTCGTCATCGCCGGTCTTCCGGAGGAGGCGGAGGGGCTGACCGTCGCGGTGCTCGCCGACCTGCATGCTGACGGGGTGACCCGGAGGTCGCGTGTCGAAAAAATTGTGGAGCGGACCAATGCCCTCAAGCCGGATTTGATCGCTCTGGTCGGAGATTTTGTCGACGGCCGGGTGGAGGCGCGCGGCCGGGAGCTGAAACCGCTGGCGGCGCTCTCCGCCCGTTACGGCGTGTTCGGCGTGCCGGGCAATCACGAGTACTACTCCGGGTACCGGGAGTGGGTCGCGTTTCTCTCTTCGCTGGGAATCGAAATGCTCTGCAACGAGCACCGCTTTCTGCCGGAACGCAACGTGGCCGTTTCCGGCGTAACCGATCCCGCCGCCAGCCGGATGGGGGAGACCCCGCCGGATGTCGAACGGGCACTGGCCGGGATTCCCGCCGGGGCGCTGAAACTCCTGCTCGCCCATCAGCCGAAGCTGGCGCCGGAGGCGGCGGAAGCGGGGGCGGATCTCCAGATTTCCGGCCACACGCACGGCGGTATGGTCCGGGGCGTCGACCAGCTGGTCGCGTGGTTTAACGACGGTTTTGTTTCCGGCCTCTACCGGGTGGGAAACATGACGCTTTTCCTTACGAACGGGACCGGCATCTGGAGCGGATTCCCGATCCGGCTCGGGGTGCCGTCGGAGATTGCACTGCTGCGCCTGGTCGGCGAGGGGAAAGAAAATAAGAGGGAGCGGAACGAATGTCCGGATACCGACGCCTGAAAGAATTTTTCCGTTCACGTGCGGCCGGGGGAATCGCGCTCGCATTTTCCGGCGGCGTGGACAGCTTGCTGCTGCTCGAGGTCCTGCGTCTGCTCAGGCAGGAGGAGCCGTTTCCGCTGGCGGCCATGACCATTCACTCCCCGTTCCACCGGGAGGAGGAGACGGCGGCGGCCGGAGAGGCGGCCGCGCGGGCCGACATCGAATGGGTGAGGATCGACTGCGATCTGCTGGCGGATCCCGCGGTCCGGGAGAATCCTCCGGATCGTTGCTACCGGTGCAAGCGCCGTATTTTTTCCTCGGTTCTCGCCGAAGCGGCGGCGCGGGGGCTCCGGACGGTGGTGGACGGCACCAACGCGGATGATCTCGGCGTCTGGCGCCCCGGCGTGCGGGCCCTGCGGGAGCTGGGCGTGCTCTCGCCGCTGGCCGAACTGGGCATCTCCAAGGCGGAGGTGCGCGCCATCGCGGCGGAACTGGGGATGAAGGAGGCCGACAAGCCGGCTTCGCCCTGCCAGGCGACCCGTTTCCCGTATGGAACGACGCTGACACCGGAGGCGCTCCGGCTTGTTGCGGAAGGGGAGGCGCTGCTCCGGCAGGTGGTTCCGGAGGCGCGCGACCTGCGGCTCCGGAGCAGTGGGGAGCTGGCCCGCATTGAGGTGCCGCTGGCGCAGCTGCAGCAAGTGGTGGCGCGGCGGGAAGCGATTGTCTCCGGGCTGAAACAGCTCGGATTTGTCTATATCACGCTCGATCTGGAGGGCTTCCGCTCCGGAAGCATGGATCGCGCAAAGTCGGGAAGCACAACCGGAAAGGAGTCGTCGCCATGTCAATCGGATTCACGGAAATTCTTCTGATCGTTATTTTTGTTCTCCTGGTCTTCGGGGCAAAACGTATTCCGGAACTTGCCCGGGCGCTGGGGCGCGCTTCGTATGAGTTCAAGAAGGCGAAGACCGCGCTCTCCGAGGAGGGACGCGAATTGATGGACGCCGCGGAAAAGGCCGGGGAAAACGAGGCGAAAAAAGAGGAGCAGAACTGCAAACAGGCATGAATGACCCGGAAAACAGCCTGATCGGCCATCTGGAGGCGTTGCGCCGGACGCTGCTCTCCTGCCTGATTGCGACCGCACTGCTCTACCCGGTCGCATTTCTGGCATCGCCGTATGTCATTTCCGCACTGGTGCGCTGGAGCTTCCCGCCCGAGGCGGGGAAACTCCACTATTTTGCGCCGATGGAGGTGTTCTGGGTGCAGCTGAAACTGGCGCTCGTTCTGGCGCTGGCGCTGGCGTATCCGTGGAACATTCTGCAGGTCTGGCGTTTTCTGCTGCCGGCGCTCTACCGGGAGGAGCGGAGGGCGCTCGGCTGGTGGATCGTGGTTTCGTCGGTGTTGTTTTTCTGCGGGGTAGCCTTCTGCGGGGTGCTGATTCTACCGATGCTGATGAATTTTGCCGGCGGATTTGCCACGCCGGAGCTTCAGCCGATACTCGGGCTGGCGAACTTCCTGGAGCTGGCGGGCTGGCTGATGCTCTCATTCGGCGTGATGTTTCAATCACCGCTGGTGGTGCTGCTCGCGGTTCGTTTCGGTCTGATCTCCGTGGAATCGCTGCGCCGGAAGCGGCCGTGGGTCATGACGGCGATTCTGGTGGTCGCGGCGATCCTCACGCCGCCGGATGTGGTGAGTCAGGTGATGCTGGCGCTGCCAACCTGGCTGTTGTTCGAAGCCGGGCTGTTCTTTGCCGGCCGGATGGAGAGACGCGCGCAGGCGGAGGCGGCGGAACGCGGTTAGGCGCATCGGCCGGAATTTGCCGATTTGTTTCTCCTCCAGGTTGCATTTGCCGGAAGCTGTGCTCTATTACCGGTAAGGAAGAGTTCCGGGGGGCGCAAGGGCCCCCGGGTGATCCGCTTTGCAGAGGAGGCTGTCATCATGAGCAAATCCAACTCCACGTCGAATGTATTCACGCCGGTGATCCGCCGCTTTGTCCGGGATCAGGAGAGCCGCGGCTGGCCGCCGTTTCACAAACTGCCGCTGGAGGAGGCGCGCCGCGTCTTTGCCGAAGTCCGGGGCGAACACATTCCGGAATCCCCGGTGGAGATGGAGGAGCGCAGTTTTTCGGAAGGGGTCGACGTCCCGTTCCGGGTGCGGCTGATCCGCCCCGCGGGGGTGACGGGAGCTTTGCCGGTGGTGTTCTATTTCCATGGCGGCGGCTGGATGCTCGGCGGCTGGGAGTCGCATGAACGGCTGGTGCGGGAGCTGGTCGCCGGTTCCGGATGCGTGTTCGTCTTCGTGGAGTATACTCGCGCACCCGAGGCGGAGTACCCGGTCCCGATCAAGCAGGCGTACGCCGCACTCACCCGGATTCTGGAGAATGCGGACGCTTTCCGGGTGGATCCGGGCCGGGTCGCGGTCGCGGGGGACGGCGCCGGCGGAAACATGGCCGCGGTGATGACACTGCTCGCCCACGAACGGGGCACGCCGCGGATCGACCTTCAACTGCTCTTCTACCCGGCGACCGATGCGGACTTCGGCACGGAGTCCTATCACCGGTTTGCCGACGGACCGTGGTTGACCCGCAAGGCGATGAAGCGGTTCTGGAGCACGTACTGTCCAATCCGGGCGTTTCGCCGGGAGATTTATGTGTCGCCGCTGCGGGCCCGGCTGGGGGCGCTCGCCGGACTGCCGCCGGCGTTGATCGTCACCGCCGGAAACGATGTGCTGCGCGATGAAGGGGAGGCCTATGCGCGTAAATTGATGCGGGCCGGAGTCGGGGTGGCATCGGTCCGTTTCGACGGGGCGATTCACGATTTTCTGCTGCTGGATTCCCTGCGCAACAGCGCGCCGGCCAGCGGTGCGGTGGCGCAGGCCTGTGCGCTGCTCCATTCGAAATTTGACCGCTAGAGCGGAACTCCGGCATAATTTGGCCGGCGGGGAGCTTGAAAAAAGTATTCCGGCATGTTATATTAACGCAATCCGCCTTTTATAAAACGAGGAGCGGCAGGGGTGTTCCCCCGTTTCCGGAACAGACCGGGGGCGTGGGGATTCTGACTGGGAAAACGATGCGGAACGGGGGCATCAGAGTTATGACTGTCAAACGATATCTGTACCGGAAATGGCTGATGCTCTATTCGAAGATCGTCCGCGAGAAGGCGTCGCCGGAATATATCGCCCGCGGCTGGGCGATCGGCATGTTCTTCGGCTGTTTCATTCCATTCGGCCTGCAGCTTGTCTGTTCGATTCCCACGGCGTTTCTGCTGAAGGGCAGCAAGATCGGCGCAACGCTGGGGACGTTGATTACCAATCACTTCACAATTTTTATCATCTATCCTGCACAATGCTGGGCCGGGAGCCACCTGCTCGGCGGCACCCTTTCGTACCACGCGATTGAAACCGCGATGGCCGACGTGCTCAAGGAGCAGAGCTACGAGGCGCTGATGAAGATCGGGTGGGAGCTGGTCGCCGCCTTCTTTCTGGGCGGAGCGCTGCTCTCCGTGATCATGACCCCGCTCACCTACTGGTTCGTGAAGAACCTGGTCATCCGCTACCGGAGCCGCAGGGCGGCGCATATGGCCGCCCGCAAAGCCCGTGAGGCCGCCCGGGTCACTGCTCCGTCAGGAAAGTGAGCTGGATTTTCCGGGTGCGCGGCCCGTCGTATTCGCAGAGGTAGATTCCCTGCCAGGTGCCGAGGTGAAGTGCGCCGTTCCGCACCGGAACGGTGAGCGAGAAGCCGGTCAGCATCGCTTTGAGGTGGGCCGCGCTGTTTCCTTCGACGTGCTGATAGAACTCCTCCCGCGCCGGAATCAGGGCGGCAAGTTTGGCCAGCAGATCGTGCCGCACATCGGGGTCGGCGTTTTCGTTGACGGTCAGTCCGGCGGTGGTGTGCGGGCAGAAGATATGGCAGAGGCCGTTCCGGAGCGTCTTCGGCACGCGCGCGTTGATTTCGGCGGTGATCTCCGCAAATTCGCAACTGTGGCGGGTGACGACGGTGAATTCCTGCATGATGTGAACTCCTTTTCTGATTGATTCCATTCGAAATATAACGTTCCGGGACGAAGTTTCAACCGGATTCTGCGCCGGATGACGGATTTCTGTTCCCGGTTTCAGCAGGAGAGATCTGCGACGCTTTCCCGTTCGATCAAGCTGTATGGCACCGTGACGTTGCGGACCGGCAGCCCCGCGATCTGCCGGTTCAGCATGTTGACCGCTTCGGCGCTGATCCGGCCCATCTCCTGGCGGATGGTGGTCTGCGGCGGCGTCAGGCAGCAGGAGATGCCGGAGTCCTCGCTGGCGATGAGGGAGATGTCTTGCGGAACCCGGAGCCGGAAGTCGCGCAGCGCCTGGGCGGTGATTGCTCCCAGGGATTCCCCGGCCGCGATGATTGCGGTGCAGTTTTCGTCGATGAGTTCGCGCAGAATCCGGTGCAGTTCGTTCCGCTGTTGCAGGTTGCGGTGAAATCCGGAAACTTCCGGCGTACGGGCGCAGAGTTCGAGAAAGCTGCGGAAGCGGGTCGCCTGAATGAGATTTTCTTCCGGCGGCTGGAAGCAGAGCGTTAACAGGCCGATTCGGCGGTGGCCGCGCCGGCAGAGATATTCGAGTGCGAGTTTCATCCCCTGTTCGTCGTCGGAGCAGACCGAATAGATGTTTTCCCGCAGGGCAGGGGCGGTGTTGATCGAGACCAGCGGCAGTTGGTGACGGTTGCACCAGCCCGCCGTCGCTCCGGCGCGGTAGGCGAGGGTGATCACGCCGCGCAAAATGGTTTCGTCGAGCTGAACGTCGTTGTTTTCCAGCAGGATCATCGGGCAGAACTTCTGCCGGGAGAGCTCTTCTAATAGAGCGTGCAGCATCAGCCCCAGATAACCGTGAAAATCCGCGGTATCCGGAATCAGCACGGCGATGTTGCGCTGTTCTTCGGTGAAATACCCCGATTCGCGGGCGAGCTTCAGGATCCGGTTGCGCAACTGTGGCGACACATAACCGGAACCGGTCAGCGCCCTCGACACGGTGGAGGCGGCGCATCCGGCAACTTCGGCGAGCTGTCGCAGTGTGGTTTTTGAGTTCTTCTCCATAGAATATAGTATACCGTGTTGTTCCATATTTTGCAAGGCATTTTCTTTTATTCCACACGGAAAGCGGGATTTCCGGTTGTTTTTGCAGAAATTTTAGGTATACTATTTCAAAATCGTTTTAAACGGGAGCTTTTACGATGAGTCAAACAGAACACCGTCGGCCGGATGCGGGGATTTTCGCTTCCGGGAAACCCTTCTTTGTCGGCTGCAACTACTGGGCGAGCCATGCCGGGACCCGGATGTGGCGCAACTGGGATGCCGCTTCGGTGGAGGCGGACCTGGCGGCGCTTTCCAAAGCGGGCGTGCAGGTGATCCGCGCCTTTCCGCTCTGGCCGGATTTTCAGCCGCTTACCGCGCACACCACCTGGGCGCAGACCTTCATCGAAATGCGTTTCGGCGAGGAGCCGCTGCCCGATACGCCCGCCGGACGGGCCGGGGTGGACGAGGTGATGATCGAGCGTTTCCGCTGTTTTGCCGAACTGGCGGAACGGTATGGAATTTCGCTGATCGTCGGGCTGGTGACCGGGTGGATGTCCGGCCGCATGCATGTTCCGCCGGCATTCGAGCGGGTCAACGTGCTGACCGACGCGCAGGCGATCCGCTGGCAGGTGCGGTTTGTCCGTTATTTTGTGGAGACGCTGAAGGATTGCCGTGCGATCGCCGCCTGGGATCTCGGGAATGAGTGCAACTGCATGGGCATTGTCGCTTCGTCGGATGAGTTCTGGAACTGGTGCAACGCGATTTCCTCGGCGATTCGTCTGGCGGACCCGGTCCGGCCGGTGGTCTCCGGCATGCACAGCCTTCTCTGCGAGGACCAACCGAACCGGCACATTCTGATTTCGGACCAGGCGGAGACGACCGATATTCTCTGCACCCATCCCTATCCGTTGTTTACGCCGCACTGCCGGATCGACCCGGTCAATACGATGCGCAACGCCTTTCATGCGGCGGCGGAGACCCGGCTCTACGGAGACGTCGGCAATGTTCCCGCCTTCGTGGAGGAGGCGGGTTCGCTCGGTCCCTGCCTGTCGAGCGAGCGGGTCGCGGCCGACTATCTGCGGAATATGCTCTGGAACTCCTACGCCCACGACTGCCGCGGACTGCTCTGGTGGTGCGGTCATGACCAGACCGAACTGCCGCATACGCCGTACGACTGGGTCGGCATGGAGCGCTGCCTCGGGCTGCTCCGCACCGACCGTTCGCCGAAACCGGTGATGGAGGAGCTGGGCAAATTCGGCCGGATGGCGGCCAAACTTCCGCTTCCGGCCTTCCGGCGGGATGCAGTCTGCATTCTCTCACAGCATCAGGATCAGTGGGGCGTCGGGTATCTGAGCTTCCTGCTCGCCAAGCAGGCGGGCTTCGACATTGAATTTCAGTATGCCGACCAGCCGCTCAAGCCGTCGAAATTCTATCTTCTGCCTTCGGTCACCGGAACCTGGGTCATTTCGCGGCATCGCTGGATGGAACTGCTTCACGCTGTGGAGGAGGGGGCGGTGCTCTACGTTTCGAGCGACAACGGTTCGCTGGAGCCGTTCACCGGCCCGTTCGGCGTCGATATCGAATATGTCGCCAAAGCCGCGGCGCCCGGGCGGATTGTCAACCCGGCACGCGGTCTGGATCTGTCGGTGCCGGCGGAGTTCCTCGTCCGCTACCGCAACCGTTGCGGCGAGGTCCTCGCGGAAGACGGGGAGGGGAACCCGGCTCTGGTCTGCAACCGTTACGGCCGCGGGTTGCTGATCTGTTGCAATGTGCCGCTGGAAACCGCGCTGGTCGAAATGCCGCGCGTCTTTGCCGACGGGAAGCCCGAGTACTACCGGGTCTATCAGCTTCTCGCCGAACTTGCCGGGGTGAAGCGCAACGTCACCCGGCAGAATCCCGCGCTCACGCTGACCGAGCACGAGGTCGATGCCGATACTCTGCTGGTGGTCGCGGTAAACAATACGCCGGAAGAGCTGGCCGATACGCTCCATGCTCCCGGCTGGAAGCTGGTTGATGCTCCGATCGGCCCCGCTCCCGATGCGGAAGGGGTGCTTCGGCTGCCCCGGAACACCGGTGCGGTGCTCCGGTATCAGCGGAGCTGAGGCGCGTACGCCGCCCGGAACTTACTCCGGGCGGCCGTTGGGATATTCCAGGGCGGCGACGTTGAATCCGAGTTTCGCCGCCTGTTCTTTGTACTGGCGGAAGGTCTCCAGAGGAAGCGTCGATTCGCGCGCGAGAATCCACAGATAGTCGCATGTGGAGCTGGTCACCATGGCGCTGGAGTAGTCCGGCGCCAGAGCGATAATCCGGTACTGCCCGTAGAAGGGGCCGAAAAAGGAGACCTCCAGCTCGCCGACGGTCGAATCCCCCCGGAAGCGGGCGCGGCCGCGGGCGGTGCGGTATTCGCCGTCGCGCCAGCCGGCGTTGAGCACATCGATGCCGCCGTCCTTGCGGGCGGTGTAAACCGCGGTGACTTTGGTCATGTCGCGCTCGAAGGAGTGCGGCAGCCGGGCGATCTCATACCAGGTGCCGAGGTAGCGTTCCGCGTCGAAGGGACGCACTGCGGGGATGGAGGCGGTCGACTCCGCGCTGCGACAGCCGGAGAAGATTGCGGCGACTGCGGACGCGGCCAGAAGAAGAATGGTTCGGATCATTTCTCTCTCTCCTTTCAAAATGAGGCGCCGAGGACTTTACCGTCCACGGCGTCAAGTTTGACGGTGATGATGTGTTCCGAGTCATCGGTATTGTCGAGCTTGCGGCCGGTGACGAACCAGACGCCCTCTTCCAGTGTGGCGGAGAGGGGGCGGTAGAGATCCAGTTTTTCCCCGAACGAGGAGATGGCCGCTTTCAGGGCCAGATCGGGGCGGGAGATGGTCCAGT
>NZ_DBEXAY010000241.1:0-26121 GCF_048170485.1 Victivallis sp.
TCCATGAAGAAAATGATAATTCAAAATCTTACGCCGGGTAGAATAGCAGGTCCCGTGCCAACTTCTTTTTGGGAGGGGCGGGCGGGGGGTGTTGCCCGGTCTGACACAATCATGTGTGCCATTTTGGCGCAGTTGTGCCACGAAAAGTGCGCCAGCGACAGGAGTGTGTCACGTTGTGCGCCACGGGGTGGTGCATGGGGGAGCGCCTTCCGTCGCTTTTCCGTCCCTATTAATATAAGGAATCGCGGAACTCGGTCATACACAACTGCCGATGGATTTTTCCGGGGAGCGGGATTTTTGAAAGGCTTTCTCCGGGTTTTCGAAGCGGGAAAGGGGGGATTGTGCTTGACATTTGGAAAAAAAGCGGTATATTTTCAAATACGGATCAAAACTGTTTTTCCCCTAAACAAAAAAGAAGGAATTACCAAAATGATCAAAGTCGGTATCAACGGTTTCGGCCGCATCGGCCGCATGGTTTTCCGTGCTGCGGTGCAGAATTTCAGCAAAGATATCCAGATTGTCGGCATCAACGACCTGCTCGATCCCGAGTATCTCGCCTACATGCTGAAGTATGACTCGGTTCACGGCCAGTTCGAAGGCGACATCAAGGTCGAAGGCAACTACATGGTTGTCAACGGCAACAAGATCCGCCTGACCGCCGAGAAGGACCCGGTCAACCTGAAGTGGGATGAAGTGGATGCCGACGTCGTTGTCGAATCCACCGGCTTCTTCCTCACCGAGGAGCTTGCTTCCGCTCACCTCAAGGCGGGTGCGAAGAAGGTGATCATGTCCGCTCCGAGTAAGGACGCCACCCCGATGTTCGTCTACGGCGTCAACCACACGACCTATGCCGGCCAGAAGATCATCTCCAACGCCAGCTGCACCACCAACTGCCTGGCTCCGCTGTCGAAGGTTCTGAACGACAAGTTCGGCATCAAGCGCGGCCTGATGACCACGATCCACGCTGCCACCGCGACCCAGAAGACGGTCGACGGCCCCTCGAAGAAGGATTGGCGCGGCGGCCGCGGCATCCTCGAGAACATGATCCCCTCCTCGACCGGTGCGGCCAAGGCGGTGGGCAAGGTTCTTCCGGTGCTCAACGGCAAGCTGACCGGTATGTCGGTCCGCGTTCCCACCTCCGATGTTTCGTTCGTCGACCTGACCTGCGAACTCAACACCGAGTGCACCTATGAGGATATCTGCAAGGCGATGAAGGAAGCTTCCGAGGGCGAACTCAAGGGCGTTCTCGGCTACACCGACGAAGCGGTTGTTTCGACCGACTTCCGCGGCGATGCCCGTACCTCGATCTTCGACGCCAAGGCCGGCATCCAGCTGGACAAGACCTTCGTCAAGGTCTGCTCCTGGTACGACAACGAGTGGGGTTATTCGAACAAGGTTCTGGAGATGGCCCGCGTCATCGCCAAGTAACTTTGGGTTTATGATTCCCGGAAAGGGCGGGTGGTCGAATGCCGCCCGCCCTTTTTGTATTAACGCATCTATTCATTAATTAATGCAGGGAGAATTGTCATGGATAAGAAAACGCTTCGTGACGTCGATCTCAAAGGAAAACGCGTGGTCATGCGCGTCGACTTCAACGTTCCGATCAAAGACGGAGTCATCAAGGATGACACCCGCATCAAGGGGGCGCTCCCCTCGATCAAGTATGTGCTCGACAACGGCGGCAGTCTGGTGCTGATGAGCCACCTCGGCCGTCCGGCGGAGAAGGGCTATGAGGCGGATTTCAGCCTGAAGCCGGTGGCGGAATATCTGGCGAAGCTGCTCGGTCGTCCGGTGGCGTTCGCTCCGGACTGCGCCAACGCTGACAAGGAAGTTGCCGCGATGAAGCCGGGCGACGTGCTGATGCTGGAGAACACCCGCTTCTACAAGGAAGAGCAGGGCAAGCTCAAGCAGAAGGAAGGGCAGTCCGACGAGGAGTTCAAGGCGAAGAAGGCCGAACTCAAGGAGAAGCAGCAGCTTCTGGCGAAGAAGTTCGCCTCCTATGGCGACATCTACTGCAACGACGCGTTCGGTTCCGCGCATCGCGCTCACGCTTCGACCGCGGTCATCACCAAGTACATGCCGGTTTCGGTGGCGGGCTTCCTGATGGAAAAAGAGATCGCCTACCTCGGCAGTGCGGTGGAGAATCCGGTGCGTCCGTTCGTGGCGATCCTCGGCGGAGCGAAGGTTTCCGACAAGCTCGCGGTGGTGCAGAACCTTCTGGGCAAGGTCGACACGCTGATCATCGGCGGCGGCATGGCCTACACCTTCCTCAAGGCGCAGGGGCACGACATCGGTGCTTCGCTGTGTGAACTCGATCAGCTTGACTACGCCCGCGACATGATCGCGAAGGCGAAGGAGCGCGGTGTGAAGCTGCTGCTGCCGGTGGACAACGTCGCCGCCGACAAGTTTGCGGCGGATGCGGCCACGCAGATCGTCGGCGACGAGATTCCGGCCGGCTGGATGGCGCTGGACATCGGTCCGAAGACCACCGAGCTCTATGCCGAAGCGATCAAGGGCGCCAAGACGGTTGTCTGGAACGGGCCGATGGGCTGCTTTGAAATGCCCGCGTTTTCGAAGGGCACCTTCGGCGTCTGCGCCGCGGTGGCCGAAGTGAAGGCGAACGGCGGCGTTTCGATCATCGGCGGCGGCGACAGCGTTTCTGCGGTGAACAAGTCCGGTCTGGCGGACAAGATGAGCCACATTTCCACCGGCGGCGGTGCTTCGCTCGAGTTCCTCGAGGGGAAGGCTCTGCCCGGCGTGGTCTCGCTTTCCGACAAATAATTGCAGGGGATGATCCTGCGGGGCTCCGGTTGTGCCGGAGCCCTTTTTGTTTTTGGCGGGGAGAGGGGAGTAAAATGGTTTGATTTCAGCATAGTTTTCATGATTTTTCGCCTCATTTTTCTGTTTTTTCCGCTTCAATTGCTGTTTTGTATGCTCTTTTTTCCAAAAAAGTCCTTCGTTTTACTTGAATAACCGGATTATCGCAATATATTCATATAGAAAATTCTGTTTCCCCGGGAACGGAAGGGACTTTTTCGCGGCTGTGAAGCGGGGGAGACAGAGGTGGTGCCGCGGCATGATGGAACGGACTTTGCAGGTTGCATTCTAATAAAAAAAGGTGACTCAATGCGCGTGAATACGAAGTTGTTGTTGCAGATACTGGCTTCGGGGTTGGCGGTAAATGTGCTGGCGGCGGAAACGGATGCCGCCGGAATGGTGAAGGAGGCGTTGCGCAGCTACAGCGGCGCGAACGGAGCGGCTCCGGATTACCGTGCGGCGTATGAGAAATTCGAAAAAGCGGCAAAGGCGGGTTCTCCGCTGGCTGAATTCTATCTTGGATATTGTGCCTTGAACGGCACCGGCACCACGCGGAATCCTTCCGTGGCGGTCCAGCGTTTCCGCAAGGCGTCGGCGGCCTCGCTTCCTGAAGCGCAGCTCTGGCTCGGCATCTGTCTCCACAAGGGGATCGGCGTGAAGGCCGATGCAAAAGAGGCGGTCAAATACCTGACGCTTGCCGCGGATGGCGGCAGTGTCCAGGCTCAGTATTATCTGGGGCGGATGTTCTGTGATGGAGCGGGTGTCACCCGCGATGTGGAAGAAGGATTGATGTTCCTGCGCCGCGCCGCGTCGGGCGGCAGCAGCGATGCGCAGTATCTCATCGGCCGCATCTACTTCGACGGGACGGGGGGCAAGCCGGATCTCAACGAAGGGATCCAGTGGTTCCGCCGGGCGTCCGACCGCGGCAACGCTTACGCGGATATCGCGCTCGGAGAGGCCTACCGTGACGGCCGCGGAGTGCTGGCCAGTCCGGAGGCGGCCGTCAAGTATTTCCGCATGGCGGCCGACCGCGGCAATGTGGAGGGAATGATCCGCCTGGGCGACTGCTACCGGCTGGGGGAAGGTGTGGTAAAGAGTGACAGCGAGGCGCTGGCCTGGTACGATCGTGCGGCGGCGAAGGGGAGCGCGGAAGCGCTGGTGGCCCTGGGCCGTCTCTATCAGTCTACCGATAAGGCCAAGGCGGCCGATTGTTTTGCGCGCGCTGCGAAACAGGGCAGTGCGGAGGCGGAATTCATGCTCGGCACTGCCGCGGCGGACAAGGCCGAGAGCATCGCGCATCTGCGCCGCTCGGCGGATGCCGGTTATGCGCCGGCGCAGTGTGCGCTGGGGCGTCTCTACCTGAATGGAGAAGGGGTGTCCCGCGATGTTTCCCGTGCGGCGGAGTTGTTCCGTAAGGCGGCGGAGAGCGGAGATGCGGAAGGACAGTACTTCCTGGCGGTCTGTGCCGCCAAGGGGATTGGCATGAAGGCCAATCCGACGCTTGCCGCGGAATCGGCGATGAAGTCGGCGGCGGGTGGCGACAGCTTCGGTCAGTATCTCTACGGCGTCTTCTGCCAGGAGGGCTTCGGTACCGAGCAGAATGACAAGGAAGCGTTTTCGTGGATGACGCAGTCGGCGAAGCAGGGCAATCGCAGTGCGATGACGCTGCTGGGCGACTACTATCTCAACGGGATCGGCGTGGAGGCGAATGCCACGGAGGGGTTGAACTGGCTCCGCAAGGCGGCGGCGGCGGGTGACTCCGATGCGCAGTTCCTGCTCGGCAAGGTCTATTCGGAGGGGCGTCTGGTGGAACAGAATTACCCGGAAGCTCTCAAATACCTGAATCTGGCGGCGAAGGCGGAGAATCCGCGTGCGCTGCACCTTCTCGGAATTTTCAGCAAAGATGGTCTGGGCGGGGTTCCCCGCGATGCCGACAAGATGCTTCAGTACTTCATGAAGGCGGAGAAGCTGAACAATCCGGATGCGATCTGCTGGCTTGGCATCTGCTACATGAATGGTGTGGCGGTTGCCCGGGATATGTCGAAGGCGGTGAAATACTTCCAGCGGGCGGCGGCGCTCGGCAATTCGGAAGCGGAGTTCTGGCTCGGCGTCTGCTACCAGAAGGGGCTGGGCGTTGCGCAGAACGACAAGATGGCGCTGGAGATGTTCCGGCAGGCGTCGCGGCAGAACAACTCCAGTGCTCTGCTCTATCTCGGGCTCTACTACAAAAACGGTCGCGGGATGAAGGCGAATCCGGCGGCGGCGGTGAGCTGTTTCCGGCGGGCCGCGGAGCAGGGCAATGCCGATGCGATGTACAACCTCGGACTCTGCTATGACAACGGCATCGGCGTGAAGACCGATTACGCCATGGGATTTGAGTGGTATCGCAAAGCGGCGGCGGCGGGCAGCTCCTACGGGCTGTATGCGCTGGCGTGTTGCTACGAAGCCGGGCGCGGCGTGGCGAAGGATCCCGTGCGGGCGCTCTCCTACTACAAGATGGCGGCGCAGAAGAACAACCGGTACGCGTTGCTGATGCTGGGGCGCTGCTACGAGAAGGGGATCGGTACGGATCCGGACCTGTTTGAGGCGCGCCGCTGGTATGCGCGTGCGGCGGAGCTCGACACGGTGTTTGCACAGGAAAAGGTTGACATGCTGGACAAAGCCGCGTTGGAGTGAGCTGTGCCGGGTGTTGCATCAACGAAACAGAGATAAGGAGGCTATTGTGGAGGGTAAGAAAGAGATCTATGCGGACGGTATCGGGCAGATTCACTTTGCCGGCGGAATGGTCCGTTTTGATTTTGTGACGCTGCAGCCGGAAGGCGAGGGCAAGGCGCCGACGACGCTGGTCAAGGAGCGGATCATCATGCCGCCGCAGGGGTTCCTCGGTGCGTTCAACTCGATGCAGCAGCTGATCGACAAGTTGCTGGAGGCAGGGGTTCTGCAGAAGAACGAAGCTGCCAAGTAAGCGATTTCGGGAGCTCCGGCCGGGTTATCCTGCCGGAGTTTCGGAACATTCAAAACAGGGCCGGAATCTGGCCGGGGTTGTTTTGAATGTTCTGAAAGAAAAGGATCAAAGAAAAAAATAATTGCGCCATACAAGTTTAAGGAAAGTGCAAATGAAAAAAGCGAATCAGGTTTTGTTTGGTCTGGGGTGTGCGGGAGCCGTTGCCGGTATGGTGGCGATCGGCGGATGCAAGAGCTATGAAGACTACCGCAACGAACGGGCGGAGTATGCGATCAAACACTTCGAGTCGGCCAAATACCGTGATATGATGGAAGGCGAGAAGGTCAACCTGACGCAGTGCATCAAGCTGGCGCTGGAACACAACCTCGACATGAAGGTGCTGAATCTCGAGCAGGAGGTCGCCCGGGAAATGCGGACGGCGGATATGCTGGGGATGCTGCCGGAACTGAATATTTCCGACACCTACACCAACCGCAGTAATGTTCCTGCCTCCAAAAGCGAGAAGGTCGATGAAGGCGGTCTCTCCTACGGGTACAGCACCAGCCAGAACCGCGACATCAACTATCTGAACATCGACCTCGCGTTGAGCGTGCTCGACTTCGGTCTGGCGTTCTTCAACACCCAGCAGGGTGAGGACCGGGTCCTGATGCGCGAACAGCGGACCGCGCGCGCCGGGCAGAATCTGACGCTCGATGTGGTCAAGGCCTACTTCCAGGTGGCGGCGGCGCAGAAGGCGATCAAGATCACGACCGGGCTGCTGGAGGATTGTCGTTCGCGTTACGCGCTGATTGAGAAGTTGAGCAAGGCGCGTGAGATCACTCCGTTCCGCGCCTTCGACGAAACCCGCCGGTTTGTGGAGATGGAGAAGCGGCTGACCAACTACATCCGCAGCTATGAGAACAGCTGTGTGGAACTCCGCTCCCTGCTCGGGATGTACCCCTCCGGTAAGATTCTGGTGGATGACACGGTGCTCAACAAGGTGCCGGATTTCAACGCGCTTCCGGACATCGAGCTGATGGAGCAGATTGCCCTTCTGCAGCGTCCCGAACTCTATGAGATCGACATGCAGAAACACATCAACATCATCGAGTGCCGCAAGACCATTCTGATGATGCTGCCGAACGTGCGGATCTACACCGACTTCACCAACAGCACGAACACCTTCCTCTATCACATGAGCTGGTGGGAGCTGGGAATCCGCGCCGCCTACAACCTGCTGAAACTGCCGCAGCACATCGCTCGTTACCAGGCGTACAGCTCGCAGGTTGACGCCGAGGAATCCCGTGGATTTGCGCAGGCGATCGGCGTGATGGCGCAGGTTCGTATCGCGCACGCCAACATGATGGCGACCAAGGAGCGTTTTGAAATCGACGACAAGGTGTACAAGACCTACAGCAACAACCTGAAGTGGGCGGTTGCCAACAAGAAGATCACCGGGGAACTCTCCTCGCTCGAACTCGACCATATGCGTCTGGTGACCGCTGAAACGGAAATCGAACGTCTGATGACGCTCGGCAACTATTACATCTCCTACTATCGGATTCTGAATTCGATGGGTGTCCGCCATCTCGATGCGAAGAGCACCGCGGAGCTGCGCAGCGAACTGCAGCGGGCGCAGGTCCGGGCGAAGGCGGAGCTGGCCAGAGCCAGAGCCACCTATGACGAAGAGCGGGTCAAGCGTGTCGCCGCCAATACGGATATGAAGGAACTTGAGGCGGTCGAAGCGGAAGTTGTCAAGCAGCCGCTGACCCGTTTCAACGATGTTGATTTCATCGCGATTTATGATGCCAATCCCAGCAAAGTGGATGCGATGTTCAATCAGAAACGCTGACCTGAGAGGAGGCGAAGATGAGTCACTTAGGAATTTTTAAACTGGAAGACCGGGTGCTCTTCGACGCGGCCGGAGCGGCCGAGGTCGTCGAAGCGGCCTCCAATGTGGACAATCATTCTCAGGTCTCGGAGAGCCAGGTCCAGGATAACGAGGCGAAGGACGCCTTGAAGAACGCGCCGCCGGAGAATCCGGCGGATGCGGCGGTTCAGCAGCAGGTGCAGCAGGCGACGCCGGAGAACGTCGCCGATCTCGACGCTGCGGCGGATGCCATTGTCGATGGCGAGATTGTTCCGGGTGACAACCCGGTTGATGCGGATGCTGCGGACGCGGCGGACGCCGATGATCATGCGGCTCCGGCGGTGGAGGCTCATGCGGATGCGGCGGATGCCGACGACATTTCCGCTGACGATGACGGCGGGGATGTGCAGGCGGCGGATACCGCCGATGGAATCGATGCGATCCAGCATGCGGATCTCGGCGATAACATCGACGATTTCATCAATCTGGATCAGGATGCGGAGCAGGATTCCGACGGTGACTCTCCGGTTGCCCTGGATGGCGGCGTGGTCGCGGCGGATGCGGATGCTCCGCAACGCGATCTGGTGATCATCAATTCGAGCGTGCAGAACAAGGAGCAGATCGTCGAGGCGCTCGGCGAGAACACCGACGTTCTCTACCTCGAAGCGGGGACCGACCCGCTGGATGCGATCAACGATTTCCTCGATGCGAACGGCGACGTGAAATACAGCGCGATCCATATTGTTTCGCACGGTAACGCGGGCTATTTCGTTCTGAACGGGCAGATTATCGACGCGGATGCGGTGATGAGCGACCCGGCGAGCTGGGCGAACATCGGCCAGCATATGACTGCCGACGGCGACATCATGATTTACGGTTGCAACGTGGCGGGCAGTCTGGATGGCGAGATGCTGATCTCGAACATCGCGAACCTGACCGGTGCGGATGTGGCGGCTTCGGTGGATGACACCGGCGCCCGCGGCGACTGGGATCTGGAGTATACCGTCGGTACGATCGACAATGCGTTCCTCGATGCCTCCGACTACGGGTATACGCTGACCGTTCATGAAGTGACCAAGGAGACGGGAACCGAAGATGGCTCGTTGTCCTGGGCGCTTGATATTGCTGTGGATGGTGACGAGATTGTTCTTTCGGTCGATGCTTCGACAGAAGGGGATTTCTCTTTTACCGGCAAGCTGATCTTGTCCAGCAACGACAGTGCGCATACAGCAACGATTACTTCTGGAGCTTGGAATTTCTCAGGCGAGGGGCTGATTATTAATAGCGATACCACGCTGGTTATTAGTTCCCAGAGCACTTTTTCCGGAAATCTTAACGTGAGCAGTGGTGGAACTCTGAATGTCTCCGGTACGGTTTCCGGGCCTTATCTGATCAACAGCGGAACGATTCAAATTTCCAATGTCAATGCGAATTTGACTTCGTCCCAGTTGACCAACTTGGGTACAGTGAATGCTGCTGGCGGGCGGTGGGGTTCTATTGATAATATTGGAACCTTCAACATCTCCGAGTCGTCGGTAACTTGGACTGATTTCCAGAATTATGATACGTTGAATATCAACACTAGCTTTTCTGATATTTCCAGTTCCAATTTCACCAACAACGGTGATCTTGAGATCAGTTCCGGCGGCTCTCTTTTCCTGTCCTCAGAGATGACGATCGACGGAACTGTCACTGTGGATAAAGGCGGATTGCTTTCGATTTCGGCAACAGGAAGTGCTACTGACAACACCTCTCACAGCGGCGGTGTCGAGTTCACGAATCTGATCAACGACGGTACCGTTTCTATTTCCTCCGGTGCGTTGCTGGCTGTTTCTCATCAGCTTACCAACACCAATCTGATTCAGGTGAAGGAAGGCAGTACGCTCTCTCTGGCGGACAGTGTTTCGAGCACGGTCGGCGGTACTGTCTATGTGTACGGCGGTTCGCTCTATTGTGCCGATTCTCTGCTGTTCAACGATGTGGAGCGTTGGTACAAGGTGGATGCTGATACGACCCTTTCCCGTTTTATCGCCGCAAACGGTCTGGTCTACAGCGACAACATCAACTTCTACATGACGAACGGGGCGGTTCTCACTCTGGATACGATGTATGAGAATACCGCTTATTCTTACGAAGTGATCAACGGCGGACTGGTGGTTCAGGTCGCAAGTGTCATTGGTTCCCTGAAGTCCAGTGGTTCGGTCACTGTGTCGGCTGATCTGGAAATTACCGGGACGACCATCGGTTCCGGTACGATGAATTCGGCATCGAATGCTGCGGTGATCTACCGTCAGAGCGGTATGGTGTTTGGCGGTACCTACGGCAGTGACTTGAGCCTCACTGGCGCGTCGATGGCAATCAACGGCGATGTGGTTGTGGCCGGCGTGTTTTCCGCCAAGACCACGACCGGCAGTGTCAGCGTCTCCATCAGCAATGGAGCCTCTCTCACGATTCAGGGCGTAGTTGCGGATGCCCTTACTACGAAGTACGTTATTGGTGGAACCATGAACATCGAAACTCAGGCGGCGAAAGTGGCTGTCGCCGGTGCGATGTATGTGGGAACCCGCGGCTCATTGAATCTCGCCGGAGACTATGTGAGTCTCAACGGTTACGTTGCCATTCAATCCGGATATGGAACGGTAAATGTGACGGGAGACTACACGGAATTTACCGCGGGATTTTCCGATGCTTCCAATTGGTATAACTATTCCGGCTACATCACGGATAAAACTGCTGCCGGCCTGCATGAGTCAAACTACCAGTATACCAATTCGTTCAATGGAAAAAATGGTATATCGAGTTATAATGGAAGTATGACAATTAATACCACCGGGGAAGTTGTCTTTTCCGGAAGTCATGAAGTTGTTATTGTCAACGAACTGAACATCGTTCAGGCGGCGAAGGTGACCTTCAATTCGACGCTGGTGATTGCTGCGGGTACGTTTACCGCTTCCGAAAACGTATCGGAGCTGTATTTTAACGATGTTTACGTCTCTACACAGTACCGTGCTCCTCGCACGACCGAGTTCAATATCGTAGCGCAGGATACCGTTTTCGGCGGCTCCTTCAATCTCTATGCGGTCAGTCCCCGGAATTATACCAATGACGGGACCAATCAGGACGGCACGTTCAAGTGGAATTACTACACGGATTACTATTCCGGCAAGAACAGCAGTGATGGAAACGCGATTGTAATTTCCTCTGTTACCGGGTTTGAGTCCGCCTTGGCGCATTTCACCGGGGCACGGGTGACCTTCAATGATTCGGTCAACCTTTCTTCGGGATATGGAAAGGTCACGTTCACCAATGAAGCCGGGGCGATGACCTTCAACGGCAATATCACCAATGATGCCAGTGGGTTGCAGCCGGGCGACGGCGGATCTGCTGCGCTCACGGTAAACCGCGGTACAGAGACTGTCGGCTATATGAAGGATTATGCCAAGTTCTTCCTCGGCGACAATACTACCGTGAATGGTACCGTGACCAATACAGTGAGCAATATCTCGCTGTATACGTTGCAGACGCCGTATGCCTATTTCTCGATCGGGAGCAACAACAATTTCTCCGCTTCGAGTTCGTTTGTCAACTCCGGCTCCTATCTCTTTGTCGCGGTTGAGGTGCAGGGCGGCGGGAACAACTTCTCCGGCGCCTTCACCAACTCGGCATCGTTGAGTGTCAACCCTGGTCCGGATGCGGCCCGCAACGTGTTTGAAAACTTGGTCAACAAGGGATCGGGTGAAGTGACCTTCGCTCAGTCCGGCAATGCTTCCGTCAACATTGACAACCAGGCGAAGTTAACGGTGACCGATACCTCTGACGGAATTCAGTTCACCGGGCTGACCAACTCCGGTACGGCGTCGATTCTGGCGGACGTGAAATTCCTGGAGGCCGACTTCGGTTCCGGGGCGGTGAGCAACACCGGCACACTGACCATCAACGGTACGCTGGAGTCGGAGCTTTCGCTCTCCAATACCGGAACGGCGACCATCGCCGGGCCGGACAGTGTGATCAAAGGCGATATTACCAACAGCGGCACCTTCAATTTCCGCTCCAATGCGGAAGTTACCGGTGTGGTCAACAATTCCGGTACGTTGAATGTTGACGCCGGCGCGTCTGGTATGGTGTTCGCCACCCTCCTCAACGCCGCGAGCGGTACGGTTCAGCTGAATGCTCAGGCCACGCTGAACAACGTCACCAACTCCGGTTCGCTGACGGTCAATACCACCGCCTCGACCACCGTGATCGGCGCTCTTGACAACAAGTCCGGCGCAAAACTGATCGCTTCCGGAGCGGTTGTGTTCGGCCTCGGCGGCGGCGAGGGCGGTGTGGAGAATGCCGGTACGATTACCATCTCCAACTCCGTCTCCTGCGTCGACGGAGCGGAGCTGGTGAACTATGCGGGCGGCTACCTCTACCTGAATCAGACGCTCCCGCTGGATGATCACAGCAATACGCTGAATATCTCCAATGCTGGTACGATCGAGATCTCCGGAACGGTTCACCTCGGCAATGTGACCAATTCCGCCGGCGCAACACTCCGGCTGACGACTGCGGCTTCGGTCATCTGCTTCGACGGCACGCTGGTCAACGACAGCGGCATTACCGGCACCGGTTCGGTGGTGTTCCGCGGTTCGATGTCCGGCAGCGGCTATCTTGCGCTTGCTGGTGCGGACAGCTCGGTCACCTATGATGCCAGCAGTGATGATGTGTCGCAGATCTTCTATGCGACGGACGCGGGCGGCAATTATGTCTACAACGCCGATGTGGTCATCCTCGGCGGCGAGGTGCATATCAACCGTGACATCACCTTCAATCGCGGTTTCTCGCTCGGGCAGCAGGACAGCTCCGGTGCGGTCGAAGGCGACGGCACTCTGGTGGTGGACAGCGGCTACACCTTCAATGCTTCGACAGTGGATCTCTATTCCGGGACGCTGCGGATTCAGAACGGTGCGGTCTTCCAGTCCTCGAACGATCTTGATTTCAGCTCGTCTATTGCGCTGGTCAATGACGGCGTGATCCAGCTGCTCGATGGAAAGTCGGTGACTTTTGAAGGCGAAACCGCCGGAACCGGTTCACTTGCCATGAGCGGCGGGGACATCACCTATTCTGGTACGGTCGATCAGTATCTCTATGCGACGAGCGGCACCTTCGGCGCGATGACGCTGGCGGGTGGCATGAAGTATGTCGGTTTTGACATGACCATGTCGAACCTGACCAACAACGGCGCTGACATGACCGTACAGAACGGTGTGACACTGACGCTGGGACAGGTGACGGGCAGCGATACCTCCTACACCATCTACGTCGAGCAGGGGGCCGCGCTGAAGGCCGGCAGTGAATCCACCGCGTTGGGCAGCATTGACAACAGCGGTCTGGTGCAGTTCGACGTCGCGGCCGGGAAGACGGTCACGACCGGTGCAATTTCCAACAATGCCGGCGGCGAGGTTGCGCTTACCTCCAATGGATCGCTCACGGTCGGCGGCGCGGTGACCAATGCCGGAACGATGAATGTGGCCGGTTCCGTCGGGTTCGCCGATGCGGTGACAAATTCGAGCGTTCTCAATCTGAACAGCGGAGCGATTACGGTCAGCGGTCTGCTGACCAACACCGGAACGGTGAACGCTTCCGCCGGTACTTTGACGAGCGTCGAAAACAATGCGGCCTTCAACGTGAATGCTTCCAGCGTCGTGCTCGGAGCCTTCACCAACAACGGTGCGTTGAATTTCAACACCGATTTCAACATCGGGGATGCCACATTCGGTTCTCCGGCGGATACGGTGACTCTCGGCGGAGATGTGTTTGTGGCCGCCGGAAAGACCCTTACGGTTTCTATGGCGCATCAGTTGCGTTTTGCCGATACCTTGAATGTGGCGGAGAACGCGACGTTCGAAGTCTATTCGGTCGGCACCTATGACCAGGATGCGGTTGCCCTCCTCACCGGCGGCGTCTATGTCGCCAATTTGGAGAATGCCGGCGAGGTGCTGGTGCGTGGTCTCACAACCTCTGCAGAAGCGGTTCTTGAGGTCAACAATGTCGTGACGAACTCCGGCCGGATTTCCGCTCTGGCTCAGGGGGTGCTGCTGCTCTCGCAGACGGCAAGTGACGTTCCCGGCGAAGTGTATGCGCAGGACGGCAAGGTGTTTTATGCTGGAAACGTTCCGCTGCTGAGCATCTGGTTGACGATTACCGGCGCTGAGAATGTGAGTTCCTTCGTCGCCCTCTATCCGGACCTCTACACCGGGAACTATGGATTCCTGGTGAAGGATGGCGGAACGCTGACGGTGGACAGCACCGAGGCCGGAAACAGCGATCTCAAGTACAATGTGGAAGAGGGCGGCGCTCTGATCTTCGCGGTGACCAGCAATGTGGCCGGCGCAGTGAATGTGGCGGAAGGCGGCAGCATCGGAGTTGCTTCCGGTGCGGCGGTGACCTTCCTCGGCGTCACTTCCGGAAACGGCACGATGAACGCCGCGGGCAGCGTTGTTTACGACAACACCGGTGCCGGATTCGGCGGTTCCTATGAGGCCGGTCTCGCTGTCAACGGCGATGGGATCACCTTCGGGAGCGAGGTGACGGCCTCCGAACTCTCGGTTGCCGGAACCGGCGTCACCTTTGCGAACGGTGTGACTTCGAATTCCACGATCGCGGTGACCGGTGAAAATGCGACCTTCGGCGGTGCGGTAAATGCAGCCGATTCGGTTGAAATTTCCGGCGGGAATGCCACTCTCAACGGCGCTGTCACCACAGGTTCGCTCAATGTTGCCGGCTCTGACGCCACCTTCAACGGCAGTGTGGTCGCGGATGATGTCGCAGTCTCCGGCAGCGCGGTGTTCAACAGCACGATGAACGCCTCCGGCACGGTCAGCGGTACCGGTAACGTCACCTTCAACGGTGCCGCCACCGCCGCGGGCGGTGCGGCGATGGGCGCGGGAAGCCAGGTGACCTACAACGCCGGTTCCGCGCAGGTGATCGACGGGAGCTACGACTCCCTGACGTTGAACGGGGCGCATACGATGAACAATGCCACGGTCAACGGCACGGCGGCCATCAACGGCAGTGTCACCAGCTCCGGGACGCTGAACTTCGGCGCGAGCGGCAATGTGGTTGCCGGTGCCGATGGCGCGATCAACTCCACCGGGCAGGTGGTGTATGCCGGTACGGGCGATGTGGTCTCCGGTTCCTACAACCAGCTGACGATCAGCGGCAGCGATCAGACCGCCGGAGATGTGACGGTCAATGGTTCGTTGCAGTACACCGGTTCCGGGCTCGATGTGAACGGCGTCTTCACCAACAACGGCACGGTGGAGCTTGACGGAAATCCGGCGAACTTCAACAACACTGTGGTCAACAACGGTGCGTTTGATGTCGCGGGCAACGCGAACCAGTTCACCGGTGACTTCGTGAACAACAAGACGCTCGAGGTCAGCGGCGATGACAATGTCTTCTTCCGCGTGACCAACAACGGCGAATTCACGCTGAGCGGCGATCACAACTTCTTCTCCGCGGTCAGCAACCAGCGGAACTTTGCGATCACCGGAGACGGCAACCGGATCGTGTCGTTCACCAACACCGCCATCACCAACATCAATGGCAGCGACAACAGTTTCGGCTCGATCAACAACACCGGCAACGGCATCATCTACAAAGATGGTCAGATGTGGATGGTTTCCGGCGTCGGCGGCGTCGGCGACGGTTTCCCGGATGAATACAACCTCAACTTCTCGTCGCTCGCCATGCTGCTCGGCAATGAGCTGCGTGCGGCGGAACTGCAGGAGCTCTTCCTGGCCGGTGACGACTCTCCGTTCGTCTTCCGGCGGAGAATCTCCCGCATTCCGGACGGCATCGACGACCTTGCTCTGGCGCTGGAGTCGGAATTCGACGAACTGCAGCTGGAGACGCTGGATGACGTCACGGCCTTCGACGCGGCGGACTTCCAGGACGGCGACTACGCCGATGTCATGGACTCCGCGGATGTCTTCACCGATACGGTCGATGAGGCGATCGCCGAAATGGCCGCCGTCTGAAGCGCGGGAACGGGAGGGCGGAACTCTTGAAACGGATGCTCTTGATCCTGCTGTTCGTATGTTCGGTCGTTTCCGCGGCCGAAGCGCGGACGGTGATGGTTGTGCTCTTCCCTTTCCGGGAAGCGGAGATTGCGGCCAAGGTCGACGGTACGGTTCGGGAGTATAAATTCCGGGTAGGCGAGCAGTTCAAAGCGGGGGATACGCTGCTCGTCCTCGACGATACGCAGTATCGGATCGAGGCCGAGCGCGCGGCCGCCCTGGCGGAAGATGCGAAGGTGCAGGCGCAGTTTGCCGAAGAGTCCTATGTTGCTCAGAAAAAACTGTTCGATGAGGAGTTCCAGAGCAAACTTGAACTCAAGCGCCGCGAAACCGAGGTGGCGACGGCGAATGCTCGCAAGAAGGTCGCCGACGCGAACCTGGCGGAAAGCCGTCTGCAACTCAGTTACTGCACCCTCAAAGTTCCTTTTGACGGCAAGATCGAAGCGATTCTCAGCCGTGAGCACGAGACAATCCGGGCGGGGCAGCCGCTGTTCCGGGTGATCGACGACAGCAAACTGCTCGCCGTGATGAATGTCCCCGTGTCCAAGATGCCGGAGGTCGGCGAGAAGATGTGGTTCGGGTTTTCCGACAACCGGATTCAGGTGGAGGGAACGGTATTTGAAGTTTCGCCGCGCGCCGATCACCGGTCCGGAACGGTCGAGGTGAAGGCGCTGATCGCCAACTCCGACGGCAAACTTTCCGCCGGTTTGACGGGGGTCCTGATTGATGGAAAATGATCCGAGAAGCGAGTGGGCCGCCCGGCTGAAAGCCTTCGGGATGATCATCAAACTCGGGAACGACCTCTTCGCCGCTCCCGACTTCAACACCGCCTGCGGTATGGCGGTCAACAGCTCCCGGGCGCTGTTGAAATTCAAGACCTCCACGATGCTGGAGCTCTCCGGAGGCAAGGCCCGGATCGTCGCTCAGTATGCTCAGGTGGCGATCAATCACAACTCCAATGCGGCGATGCTGCAGACTTCGCTCTGTGAGCATCTGGAGCTGTCGGAGAAGCCGCTGATCCTTTCGACGGCCGATGTGCCGAATCTCAATCAGTACGCCGGAATCGCCCTGTCTCAGCTGATCGGCGAGCGTGACCGGATGATGATTGTCATGCTTGCGCCTCCGCCGTTTCTCGGCAGCGTCGATTTCCGGCTGGTCTGGATGCTGGAATTCGCCGAGGAGATTCCGAAATACGCCATCAATGCCGCGAGCATTCTGGTGCGCAACTATGCGGAAGCGCTCTACTGTCACCGCTGCTGCCGGGTTTCCGCCAAGGCGAAGATCCGCAAATGGATGCAGCCGAAGCGGGTGGCGCTTTATGTGCTCGCGATTCTGCTGCTCGCCTTGATGTTCGTCCGGGTGCAGGAGTCGGTCAACGCCGAGTTCGAGGTGCGTGCGCCGAAGACGGTCAGCACCTACGCCTGGTTCGACGGACCGATTGCCCGCTGTTACAAGCAGGATGGCGACCTCGTCAAAGCCGGAGAGCTGATCGCCGAATACGACACCAGCCAGCTGGCGTTCCGGCTGGCCAACGCGGAGAGCCAGGTGCGGGAGATCGAGAAGGAGTTCGATCTGGAGCGGAGCGCCGCGTTTTCCGACCGGACCCGGCTCGGAAAGGTGCAGCTCATTGAGGCGCGGTTGAACGGGGCGCGGGTCGCGGTGGATGAGGCGAAATGGTACATGGCCCATTCGAAGCTGACCGCGCCTGCTTCCGGTACGCTGGCGCTGGCCGATGGGCGGGCGGAACTGCTGACCAACCGGGCGGTTCGCACCGGAGACCGGATTTTCGACATCTACACCGGCGAAGGAGCCGCGGCGGAAATTCTGGTCAATGAGCGGGACAGTTCCATTCTGCAGGGACAGCCGGAGGTGACCTTCTTCCTCTATACCCGTCCGGAGATATCGATTCCG
Organism: Victivallis sp.; assembly: GCF_048170485.1. Taxonomy (NCBI): domain Bacteria; kingdom Pseudomonadati; phylum Lentisphaerota; class Lentisphaeria; order Victivallales; family Victivallaceae; genus Victivallis; species Victivallis sp. The sequence goes on from NZ_DBEXAY010000241.1 coordinate 17,606, forward strand.
GGCAAGGTGCAGGCGATTGCGAACTATCCGGAACTGACCGAACAGCGCGTCTACTGCTACAAGGTGCGCGCGACGATGGATGGCGTCAGCAACCTGCGTTACGGCATGCGCGGCATCGCCAAACTGCGCGGCGACCGCGTCTCGCTCGGGTACTACCTCTTCAAGAACCTGGTCATCTACCTGCGTCGGATCTGATATGAGAACCGGAACACTGCGTCAGGACATCGAACTGATCCGGCCGGGGGCTCACGGCAACTATCCGATGCTGTTTGATCCGCTTTCGGAGAACTACTACCGCATCGACGCCAATACCGCGCTGATGATCAGCAAGATGGATCAGAACTACGAAATCGATCGTTTCGTGGAGCGGTTGAACAATGCCGGGCTGACGGTGACGGAAGCGGAGGTGATCGAACTGGTGAATTTCCTCCGGCAGAACAACCTGCTCGCTCCGGAATATGGCGAATTCGAGGCGAAGAAGCGCCAGATGGAGAAGGTGCGGAAGGATACCTGGCTGCTGCGGTTTGCGTCGGCCTATATGTTTTTCAAACTGCCGCCGTGGCATCCGGACCGGTTTTTCCGGTTGATCCGCCCCTATGTGCGGTTTCTGGCCGACCGACGTCTGATTCTGATCGCGATGATTCCGGCGGTGATCGGGTATCTGCTGCTCCTCCGGGATTTTTCGACCGTCCGCAGCACATTTCTCGATTCGATCTCGTGGGCGGGGCTGGCAAAATACTTTGCCGCCATTGTGGTGATGAAAATCATCCATGAGGCGTCGCATTCGCTGGCCGCGATGCGGTTCAACTGCCGGGTCCGGGCGATCGGCGTAAGTTTCATCGTCTTCTATCCGCGGATTTTTACCGACACCACCGACAGCTGGCGGCTGCCGCTGCGTCAGCGAATGCTGATCGACAGCGCCGGTATCCTCGGCGAGGTGATCGTCGGCGGCATCGCCGCGCTGCTCTGGTGCTATCTGCCGCCGGGGGTGTTCAAGTCCACGATGTTCTATATTTTTGCGGTCAGCACGTTGAGTACGCTGCTGGTGAACGGGAATCCGCTCATCCGCTACGACGGATACTACATCCTTTGCGATCTTTTGAATATTGACAATCTGATGGGCAGTTCCGCCGCCTGCCTGAAACAGTACTGGCGTTACTGGTTCTTCGGACTCGGAACCCGGCCGCAGGAGCCGCGCCGGCTGCTGCTGGTGACCTTCGGCATCGCCTCGTTCCTCTACCGGATCGTCCTGTACACGTCGATCATCATGGTGATCTATCACAGCTTCATCAAGGTGGTGGCGGTTGTGCTGCTGCTGCTGGAGATTTACACGCTTCTCTTCTACCCCCTCTACCGGGAGATCAAAACAATCCGCCAGATGTCGAAGCAGGCGGCGGTGCGGGCGAACTGGTACTGGAGCATCCTTTCGCTGGTGATTCTGCTGATCGTCCTCTTCTTCCCGCTCTCCTGGAACATCATTCTCCCGGGCCAGATCGTTTCGGAGAACAGCGAACTGGTCACGGTGGAGGAGGGCGGCTTCCTCGCTTCGGAGTGGCCGAAACTGCCGGTGCGGGTGGAGAAGGGCGAGGAGCTGTTTACACTGATTCAGCCCGGACTTCATTTCAGCATTGAGAAGTTTCAATGGAGCTGCCGGCTGGACCGGCTTCTGTTCCGGCTGCAACAGCTCGATCGGGAGACCTACAGCGCCAGCCAGGTGACCGAAGAGAAACTGCGCAGCGACGTCATCGGAATGGATGAGCTGGTCCGCCGGGAAGGAAACCTGATTTGCCGGGCGGCACACTCCGGACTGTTCGTACCGCGGAAGAGCGACCTCTCCCCCGGGGCGTTTCTGTCGACCGGGCTGGTGGCCGGCGAGCTGGTATCCGACGGAAAGATGGTGTACGCCTACGCGAACGACCGGGAAGTGCGCAAGCTCCGGGTCGGACAGCGGGCGGAGATCATCCTGCCCGACCGGCTCGGTGCGGAACCCGGCCGCATCGCCGCAATCGCCCAGATTCCGGCGAAACTGGGCCATTCGCCGCTGCTTCAGATCTTCGGCGGGAGCATCCCGGTGTATGCGGACGAGAAGAAGCCGTCGGAATACATCTCACTTCAGGCGCTCTACCGGATTGAGATTCAGTTTGACGAGCAGCCGGAGACGTTTGCCGGCCGCAGCGCCAAGGTCCGGATTCTGCACAAGGAGATGCTGGGCGGTGAAGTGCTCAAGCTGCTGATCTCCGCTTTCCGCCGGGAATTCTGACCGGTGAGGAAAATCCTCCACCGGGAATGGAGACCACTTTCCCGCCGCTTCGACTTGAAAAAAACGGTCCGGCGGTTATATTGACCCCCGGCGGGGATCCCCCGCGAGACGAAAGCGGAGAGAGAATGTCACTGGGAAATTTTTACGGAATTGGACTCGGTCCCGGCGATCCGGGGCTGGTGACGCTTCGTGCGGCGGAGGTGCTGCGTTCGGTGCAGGTGATCTATGCGGCGGCATCTCAACAGAGTTCCCGCAGCGTCTCCGGGCGGATTCTCGATGCGTTGCCCGGCCTGACGGCCCGCCGGTGCGAACTTGCCTTCACCATGTCGAACAACTTCGAAGAGCGGCTGGCGAGAATCGACGAACACGCCGAACAGATTCTCGCCGTTCTGCGAAGCGGGCAGGATGCCGCTTTCGTCACCATCGGCGACCCGATGACCTACAGCACCTGCGGTTATCTGCTGCGGGCGATGCTGCGGCGGGAGCCGGAGCTGCCGCACGAAATCATTCCCGGTGTGAACTCCTGGAGCGCGCTGGCGGCGAAGGAGGCGGTTCCACTGGTGGAGGATCAGACGATGCTGCAGATCGTTCCCGCCGCGATCGCCCCGGGATCCGCGGAACTGGACCGGCTGCTTGCCGCCGATGCCACTACCGTGCTGCTCAAATGTTACCGGACACGGGAGGAGTTGCTCCGGCAGCTCTCCGAACGGGGATTTCACGCGGTGTATGGGGCCGGAATCGGGCTGGAGGAGGAGTTCGTTTCGGACGATCCTGACGCGATTGCGGCCCGCCCCCGGGAATATCTGTCGATGCTGATCGTCCGCAAAGCCGGTGCTGCGGATTGTGATCCCGTCGAAAAACCTTGAACTCTCAGGAGGAACGTATGGTGAAAGATCTCCTGCGCCTTGCCGAGGCGAACCAGGCCCGCGCCCGGCGGTTGTTGAAAGAGGTCGGCGTAACTGCCGCCTGGGAGGCGATCGGGGCGGACGTTTCGCTGGTCGGCTCCCTGCGGAGCGGACTCTTGATGACGCATCGTGATATCGATGTTCACCTCTACACGGAAACGCTGAATCCGGAGGAGAGTTTCCGGGCGCTCGCCCGGATTTGCGCCCACCGGCGGTGACCGGGATGGAATTCCGGAATCTGGCCGAAACCGGGGAGTGCTGTTTTGAATTTCACCTCTCTGTGCGCGATGAGCGCGGCGATTTGTGGCGGCTCGACATGATTCAGATCCGCCGCGGCTCGCGGTATGACGGGTATTTCGAACAGGTCGCCGACCGGATCCGGGAGGTGCTCACCCCCGAACGGAGGCGGACCATTCTCATGCTCAAGTGCGCGGCCCCGGAAGCCGCCGGAATCATGGGGCTCGAGTATTGCCGCGCCGTGATTGAGGGCGGCGTCCGGAGCTGGCCGGAATTCATCGCATGGCGTGCGATGAATCCGGTCTCCGGCATTCTTGCATGGCGCCCCTGAGGAGGCGCCGTTTTTCTTTTACCAGTGGCGATGGAAGAAGCCGGTGACCGCTTCCGCCGCTCTCTGGAAGATCACGTACAATCCCGGAATGAACATCATTCCGGCGATGGTCGCAACCAGCATTCCCCAGAAGGTGGTGACGCCGATCGACTGGCGGCTGCCTGCGCCGGCGCCGCTGGCGACCACCATCGGGAACACACCGATCACGAAGGAGAGCGCGGTCATCATGACCGAGCGGAACCGGACCCGCATGCCGTTCAGAGCCGCATCCTGGATGGTTGCTCCCTTGTCGCGTTCGAACTTGGAGAACTCCACCATCAGAATCGCCGTCTTGGCGGTGAGGCCGATCAGCATCAGCAACCCGAGCTGGCAGTAGATGTTCAGCGACATGTTGCTGAGTTTCAGGGCGAGGATCGCGCCGAGCGTCGCGGTCGCCACCGAGAGCATCACTGAAATCGGCATGGTCCAGCTCTCATACTGCGCCACCAGGAAGAGGTAGGCCACCAGCAGCGAGATCATCAGCAGACTGACGATCTTGCCTTCGTTCTGGCTCTCCTGATAGCTCATATCGGTCCAGCTGATCTGGTAATCCTTGGAGAGATTCTTGTGGACGAGATCCTCCAGAAGATTCATCATCTCGCCGGAACTGAACGACGGCACACTCTGGGTGTTGATTGAGGCGGAGGGGAACATGTTGAACCGTTCCACCTGCCGGGGGCCGAGAGTCCAGCGGAGGTCCGCCACCGCGCTGAGTGGAATGTTCTCGCCGGTGGTGCTGGTGACGTAGAGCTGATCGATGATGTTGAGATTCTCCCGCAGTTCCGGCGCCAGCTGAGTCTTGACCTGATAGGTCTTGCCGTACTTGTTGAAGTCGTTGATGTAGTAGGACCCGAGCTGGCTCTGGAGCGCGCTGAAGATCGAGTTGATCGTCACGTTCATCGCCTCCGCCTTGTCACGGTTGATGTCCAGATAGAGCATCGGCGTGTTGGCGTCGAACGAGGTGAAGGCGTAGACCGCCTTGCCGGTTTCCATGATCTTGGAGAGCAGATGGTTGGTCGTTTGCGCGATCTCCTGCGAATTCTGGTCGCCGGTCGCCTGCAACGAGAAGGTCACACCGCCGGTGGCGCCGAGACCCATGATGGCCGGCGGCACGAAGGCGTTGACCGAAGCGTCCGGCAGCACCGAGGCGCGTCGGATCACCTCCTGTTGAATGCGGGTGATCTGCGTCTCCGGTGTGGTCCGTTCTCCCCACGGCTTCAGGTCGAGGATCAGCAGCCCGAGGTTCTCGCCCTCTCCGGCGGTCAGGCTGCGTCCGGGAACGGTCATGATCTGATTGACGCCGGGAACGTCGCGAACCAGGTCGGAGACCTCCGCCAATGCCGCTTCGGTACGCGGCAGCGAGGCGCCGGCGGGGAGGACCACTTCACAGAAGATGGTTCCCTTGTCCTCCGTCGGCAGGAAGGCCGACGGAAGGCGTTGATAGAAGTAGTAGTTTCCGAAGAGGATCAACCCGAAGAGGATGATGGTCAACAGAGTGCGGCGCACCAGCAGGCCGCCGACGAACAGATAGGTGTTCCGAGTCCAGTTCAACCCGATGTTGAAGAGATGGAAGAAGCCGCGCGGTGTTTTGCTGGGCCGCAGGACGAGGGCGCAGAGCGCCGGGCTCAGCGTCATCGCGTTCACGGTCGAAAGGCAGAGCGCGATGCACATGGTGACCGCGAACTGGGTATAGATGGTGCCCACCATGCCGCCGTAGAACATGATCGGCATATAGATGGCGACCACGACCAGCGTGGTGGCGATCAATGCTCCGGTGAGCTGTTCCATGGTTTTCATCGCCGCATCGAAGGGGGCGAGATGCTCTTCGTCGATCAACCGGGTGCAGTTTTCGGTGACGCAGATGGCGTCGTCCACCACCGAGCCGATCACCAGAATCAGCGCGAACATGGTCAGAGTATTGATGCTCATATCCAGAAGATAGAGGAAGAGGAAGGTGCCGATCAGCGATACCGGAATCGTGACCGACGGAATGATCGTCGCGCGCCAGTCCTGCAGGAAGAGGTAGGTGATCACCACCACCAGGATGAAGGTGAGGATCAGCGTTTCGACGATTTCCTGCATCGAGACGACAACGAACCGGGTCGAGTCGTAACCGACCTCCCAGGTCAGCCCGTCGGGAAAGTTCTGCTTGAGTTCTTCGAGCGTTTTGTTGACGTCCTTCATAATCTCCAGCGCGTTGGCATCGTTCAGTTTAAAGATGGCCAGCGCGACGGCCGGACGGCCGTTGAAGGTACCGGTGCTGTTGTAGGTTTCGGCGCCGAGTTCCACCTTGGCGATGTCGCCGAGCCGGATCTGCCGCCCGTCTTCACCGGATTTGACGATGATGCGTTCGAACTCCTCCGGCGTGCTCAGACGTCCCTTGGCATCGACCTTGAACTGCATCCAGCGACTGCTGGACTCGGTGCCGACCGAACCGGTGGCCGCCTGGATGTTCTGACTGGCGACCGCGTTGCGGACGTCGTCGTCGCTGATGGAGTAGGCGCGCATCTTGTAGGGGTCGAGCCAGATGCGGATGCTGTACTCCTGCTCGCCGAAGATGATCGCCTGCCCGATGCCGTCGATCCGGGAGATGGCGTCTTTGATGTGGATGCTGACGTAATTGCTCAGAAAGAGCGGCGTATGTTCCGGATTGTCGCTGTAAAACGCATAGGTCGCAAGCATGTCGCTGGAGCGTTTCACCACGGTGAGGCCGTTGTTGACCACATCGGTCGGCAGGGCGTGCTCGGCCCGTTTGACCGCGTTGTTGACGTTGACCAGCGCCATGTCTTCATCGGCGCCGGATTTGAAGGTCAGAGTGAGGGTGTAGTTGCCGAGGTTGTCCGACTGCGAGGAGTAGTAGACCATGTCCTCGATGCCGTTGACCTCCGACTCCAGCGGGGAGGCGACGGTGTCGGCGATCACCTGGGCGCTCGCGCCCGGGTAGGTTGCCATGACCATGATGGTCGGCGGAGAAACCTGCGGATATTCTGCGATCGGCAGCCGGTAGACCGAGATGATTCCCGCCAGCATGAGGAAGAGCGAGATCACCAGCGCAAACCGGGGCCGCCGGATGAAAATTGCTGAAAACATGAGGAGATCTCCTTACTTGAGTCCGGTTTCAAAGACCGGGTTGACCGTCTCTCCCGGTCTGGTTTTGTTGATGCCGCCGATGACGACGGTTTCACCGGTTTTGAGGCCGGATTGCACGATCTGACGATCCTTCACCTGCGGTCCGATGACGATGTTCCGGCGTTCGATCTTGTTCTCCGGGCCGACGACGTAGACGTAGTGATGTTTGCCGTCGGTCATCAGGGCGGTGACGCTGACTGCGGGAAGAGGTTTGTCGAACTTTTCACTGAATTTCACCATGACGTAGCCGCCGGGAATCAGCGCCATGTCGGGATTTTCCCCCACCAGCTGAATCATGATGGTACCAGTCTTCGTGTCGATTTGGTTGTCGATGAAGTCGACCTTGATTTTTCCCTTGTAGGGCTGGTTGTCCGCGCGGACGATTTCAAGACCTTCCGAGGAGAGCTGGCCGTTGCGGCTGTGCTTGAAGAAATCCGCTTCGCTCATCGCAAACCGGATGTTGATCGGGTCGAACTGGACGATGGTGGCAAGCGTTCCTTTTTCCGGTGTGATGTAGTTGCCTTCGCTGTAGATGTTCCGGCCGATTCTGCCGGTGAGCGGAGCGTAGATCTTGGTGTAGGAGAGATCGTTTTCCGCGAGGACGAGGTCGGCGTTGGCTTCATCGAGTTTGCCTGCGTAGACCCGGTAGGAACGGAGAGCGTTCTCATAGGTGGTCTGTGCGGTGGCGTTGGTCTGGTAGAGCTGGGAATACCGCTCTTTTTCCCGGGTGGCATAGTCGAGTTCCGCCTGGGTCTGTTTGATCGTCGCCCGGGCGATGGCGACGTTCTCCCGGTAGATGGTGTCCTCGATCTGGAACAGCAGGTCGCCTTTTTTGACCAGGCTGCCCTCCTTGAAGGCCGATTTCCACATGACGCCGTTGATCCGGGCGACGATATCGACCGTTTCGGAGGCGGCGACGGTGCCGACGTAGGTTTTGGGTTCGGTTTGCGAGAGTTCCGTGACCTTCTCCACCCGGACCGATGGCGCGGTCGTTTCCGGCCCCGCCGCCTGAACTCCCAGTCCGGCGGCTCCGCAGATGGCGGCTGTCATAATTCTTCGAAAGAAAACATTCATTATTTCACCTCAAAAACTGAATTTTTTCTATTAACGGAAAAAAAGTGATAAAATTCTATGCAAAGATCAAATCTGTTCTGCTCTGCGGGAGATCTCCTCGCAGTTTTTCAAAAAACGGCGGAGCACCTCGTCGCTCATCGGTCCGCGCAGTTGCTGCGTGACCTGCTTGTGGCAGGAAACAATGTTGGCCTGAATTTCCTTTGCCTTGCCTGTCAATACGATTTTCTTCAGTCTGCCGTCGGTTGAAACCGATTCCCGGCTGATCAAACCCTCCTGTTCCAATGCTTGAAGCAACCCGGTTACCGAGGAGGGGCGGATGCCGAACTCCTCTTCGATGTCCTTTTGAAAAATATCCTGCTCCATGGAGACGATCGACAGAAACGCGAGCAGTCTCGCCTGGCTGCCGGAGACGCCGGAGATTCTCGCCTGCCGGTCCGCCATTCGCTCAATGCGTCTTGCCATGTAGAAGATCGTACCGATCAAATCACGGTGTTTGAGCACTGCAAACCCTCCTTGTTATATAGTTTCCTAACTAATATAA